>JAGQQQ010000393.1 GCA_020426125.1 Planctomycetaceae bacterium | reverse complement strand
CGCCGCCGGCCATCCAGACGGTGAAACCATACGGATGGTGATCTCGGCCGTTCGAGTGCTGTGATCCCGGAGTACGACCAAACTCCGTGGCCCAGACGACAATCGTTTCATCGAGCAGGCCACGCTGCTTGAGATCCTTGAGCAAGGCTCCGATCGGTTGGTCGGTTTGCTTGCAGAGTTTTGAGTGTCCGGTTTTGAGATTGGAGTGAGCGTCCCATTGGCCGGCGCCACCGTTGCTGCCGTGGTAGACCTGGACGAAGCGGACACCGCTCTCGACCAGCCGTCGGGCGGCCAGCATTTGCTGGCCGAACTCCTTTGTCTCCGCTTGGTGCAGGCCGTACATCTCCTGGACGGCCTGGGTTTCGTCGTCGAACTTGACGATCTCGGGAACGGCCGTCTGCATCCGATACGCCAGTTCATAAGATTTGATCCGAGCCCGGACTGCTTCATCACCGGGATACCGATCGGAGGTGATTTCATTGAGTCGACGCAAAAGTGCGAACTCCGCCGTCTGATCCTCGGCGGTCACTTCTCCGGGAGGTCGAAGGTAGGGCAACGGATTCTGGGGATCGATCTTGAGGGGGACGCCGTCGTACTGAGGACCGAGGTAATTCGCGCGATGGCACTCCATCCCCCCGCAGCAATCAGCGACGGGTGTTCCCATCACCACGAACTGCGGCAGGTTGTCGTTGAGCGAACCGAGTCCATAGTTGACCCAGGAGCCGATGGTCGGGAAGAAGCCGTCGACACGATGCCGACCGGTGTGAAATTGAAGTTGGGCACCGTGGTTGCTGTCTTCCGTCCACATTGACCGAATCAGACACAAATCGTCCGCACTCTCCGAAAGATGTGGCCACCAGTCGCTGATCTCAAGTCCGCTTTCCCCCCGTTTCTGGAAGCCGACCTGGAGCGGATAACATTCGGTGCGAATGAAGCCGTTGTTGGGGTCGAAGGCGACGACCCGCTCGTTTTCGAGATAGGGGGACTTGAGAACCTGCTTGTATGGCGTTTCCTCAATCGTCTTCCCCTCGTACTTGGTCAACAGGGGCTTGGGATCGAAGGTCTCCATATGGCTGGCCCCGCCGATCATGAACAGCCAAATGACGCTCTTCGCTTTCGGCGCCGCCTGCGGAAGGACCGTTTCACTCAGCGTCTCCGCGAGGAGATCCCGCTGCAGCATCGCTGAAAGGGCCAGTGAGCCGAATCCAAGTGCGGACGACTGCAAAAACGTTCTGCGGTTTTGGTTCAAGGATTCACGAATCATGGGGATTCTCACAAAAAGTTCAGATAGTCACGATCTCGGCGGGATAGGCCTGTCGAGTCAACCTCACTGCGTATCGCGGAGAATTTCATTATTCAGAAGCTCAAAAAACTGCGTGTGAACTTCTTCCTTTGGAGTGCTCCGACTTGTCGGAGCTTTGTCTCAAGGGAAGGGTTCGTCGCACCAGATCGAATTCTTAGTGAGTCCGAGCCGCGCTCAAAGGAAAGCGGTGACGAGTCACCGCACTCCAAAAATTCCTACGATTTTTTCATGACGGGAATGCCCCGTTAGGGGTCTTCGGGGATCGTGCGTCCCAATTCTCTCGCGCCGTCGATCCAGGTTTCGATCGCATCGCGGACGTTCTCCATCAGTTCTTCTCTCGTCTCACCGTCTGTGAGACATCCCGGCAGGCTGGGAACCTCGGCAATCCATCCGCCGTCTTCCGGGTCGGGATAGATGATGACTTGCCGGGAGAGCGTTTGACTTGTCGACATGGCTGGCTCCATTGTGACTGTTTCTATCTCACCGTCACAAAGTCGTTGTGATTCAATAATGCGTGGATGAGAGTTCGCCGAGCGTGGGAGTTGCCCGACTGTCCCTGGAGGAATTCTACACAAGCTGTCCGTTCTTCTTGGACGGGACTCCTCCCCAGGATGCGAACGAATGCCCGGTTGATGAATTCCTGGTCGGCAGCGTCCTGTCCCAGTTGCTCTTGAATCCGCTCCACAATCGCGCTCGCGGCTTTGAGTGATAGTTCGCTATTGGCCAACGCGAGCGCCTGTTGGGGGATGATGCTGGGGGACCGACGATAACACTCGTTCGGGCTGGCTGCATCGAACAGGACCATCAGCTGCATCTGCTTTTCGTAGGCATGCCGGAAGTAGACACTCCGGCGATAGACCTTCTCTCCGTCTTCATAGGGCAGATCGGGGCCCCCCATCTGGAAGTCGAGCAGACCAGCGGAGTGAAGCAGCGAGTCCCGGACAATTTCCGCTTCCAGCCGACGGACGTTCGCCTTCCAAAGGAAATGATTGTCCGGGTCGATCTCCGCGTTTTTCTGAGCAACGGCCTCATCCGGTTCGGAGGAGAGTTGGTAAGTCTCAGAGGTCACAATGAGACGGTGCAAGTGCTTCATGCTCCAGCCATTTTCCCGGAGTTCGGCCGCGAGCCAGTCCAGAAGTTCCGCGTGGATCGGTCGCGGAGACCGCAATCCGAAATCGAAAACATTCGATACCAACGGTTCCCCAAAGTGCCGCATCCAAAGATGGTTCACGGCCACGCGCGCCGTCAGCGGGTTCTCGGGATGGACGATCCACTTCGCCAAGGCCAGCCGACGCCCTGTGCTCGTTTGCGGGTAGAACTTTCCAACGGACGTGTAGGTCTTCTCCGGCTTGTTCCATTCCGCGGCCAACTTCTTTAAGTCGTCCCGAGACTTTGCAAGTGCCTTCTCTGCGTCATCAATCGCCTTCTGCTTCTTTTTGGCGTCCTGTTCCTGGCTGGTTAGGGCTTGTTCGTAAGCTTGAAACTTCTCCAGGACCGTCAGTTCGGCGGACAACAACGTGAATGCTCGTTCTTTTTGGGTGGCCAGATCAGCGAGCTTTTCGAACTCGTGAGGACCTGTTCCCTGAGCCTTAGCACGGTCCGCCGCCCAGCGAGCTTTCAGGGACTGCACGCGAAGTTGGGCGACTCGGACCCGTTTCTCCGCGACCTCTACTTCGAGGGGGATACGAACTGGCTTTGAGGGAGACGGGGGACGCCCGTTGTTCATCGACGTCACATCGATAGATGGTTGTCCCCCCGCCAGTTTCTCCAACGCTTCGCCAGCCTTCGCCAATTGCTGCTCCGCCGCGGCGAGGTCCTCCCGTTCGATGTAATCGGAGAGCGAAGGGAAATATCCGACCGGCGGAAGTTCGACTGGATCCAGTTCAAACGGGACTTCCAGAAACGACACGGTCTGGGCGTGGAGTGGGTTCTCTTTGTCCGGATGCTTTTCGTTACCGCGAATATAGAGATAGGTCTCGGCGTTCGGGTCCGCATCAAAGGCACGGGGGATTCCCGCCTTCATCAGATCGGCCTGGCCGGGAAGACGTTCGGTGCGGACATGATGGGGTTCGAAGATCGCTCGGAACGCGTAGTAGTCCGTTTGCGGAATGGGATCAAACTTGTGGTCATGGCACCGCGAGCAGTTCAGCGTCATCCCGAGAAAGGCTTTGGCCGTGTGTTCGACCGTCGCGTCGAGCCAGATGTTCCGATTGCTTTTGTGATAGTTCCGGGCGAGGTATCCGGTGGCGCGATAGACATCGGGATCTTCAGGGGCGATCTCGTCTCCCGCAAGCATTTCCACCAGCATCTGGTCATAACCCTTATCCTCATTGAGAGACTCAATAATCCAGTCCCGCCAGTGCCAGATGTGTCGCTGACTGCCGCGAAGTTCGTTCTTGTAGCCGTCCCAGTCGCTGTAACGCCAGACGTCCATCCAGTGCCGTCCCCAGCGTTCGCCGTAGCGAGGACTTTGCAATAATTCATCGACGAGATTGGCGTAGGCGCTCGGGTCCGTGCTCGTCGTGAATTCGTGAATCTGTTCCGGAGTGGGCGGCAAGCCGACCAGGTCGAGCATCACCCGACGTAGCAGGTTCGCTTTGTCCGTGGGGCCTGCGGGTGTGAGTCCTCGCTTCGCGTAGCAATTGGCGATGAACAAGTCGATCGGATTGGACGATGTGGTGGTTTCGTTCGCTGGGAGATCGGGGCGAACGATCGGCTGGTACGCCCAGTGGCTATCGGGGCCGCTTGCGATGTCTTCGTGTTCCGGGCCAATGGCTCCTTCGTCAATCCATCTCTGAAGGATCGCCACCTGTTCGGGCTTGAGGCGTTCGCCTTCTCCTTCGGGGGGCATTCGCAGAGATTCGTCCGCGGTGACACGTTCCATCAGCACACTTGGCTGGTCCCCCTGTTTGGCGAGGATGGATCCGTTCTCACTCCCCTCGCGAACCAGTGTCGCTGCATCCAGGCGGAGCCCGGCCTCCTGTTTGAGCGGACCATGGCAACTGGAACACTTCTCAACCAACAGCGGTTTGACCTGTTCGAGGTAGAACGATTCATCAGCAGAAGTCGGAGAGGGGCCCCAAGCACAATTCCACAGGCACAGGACACTGAGCGGAAGCAGAATTCGGGGTCGCGGAAGGGAGAGGCGAATCACCATCGCGGGACACTCAAAAAAGGCAGGGAATACAGTCAGGCGGGAATCAATAGTATATGATCAATTCCCGCTGATGAAAACCGCCGTGGTGCCACTGGGTGGGGTGGCGCATTCCCTCAGGACATGTTTTTTGCGTTCTGTTTCGAGAAGGTGTCATGCGTGGTTGTGGAGAGTGCTACGATGGATCCCGGCTTGGCAACCAGTCTTCCTCTTCTTCCGTCCCATTCAACTGAGCCGTGGTGATGGGAGACCCATCAAGATGGGACAGTTCGGCCCCGACCTGTGACAACTGAGCGGCGAAGCGTTTGGGGATGCGGCACTCAAAGATGACACGGTTGTCCCGGTAGTCGGTGTTTACAACTTGGGCATGTTCCGAAAGGAAATGGTGCAATCGGCCGTTCCCCGCATCCGCTTCAACGAACGCTTCCACGTACCCATCGGCGAGTCGATCCGCGACGGCCGCCGCCAAGCGATCTAGTCCCGTGCCGGTCACAGCACTGACCGTCATCGCATTCGGATACTTGACACGCATCACATCCACGAGGGACCGATCTTCGATTCGGTCGATTTTATTCAGCACGAGCAACGGCTCCTCGCTGTCAACTCCCAGCTCTTTCAAAACCTGATTGACCGTTTCGATATGTTTCGCCGCATCGGGATGACTGGCATCGATGACGTGAAGCAGCAAATCGGCATGCCGGGCTTCCGCGAGGGTCGATTTGAAAGACGCGACTAGGTGGTGGGGCAGGTCACGGATGAAACCGACGGTATCGCTCAGGAGAACATCTCCCCAGTGGGGGAGTGTCCATTTTCTGGTGCGGGTGTCCAGCGTGGCAAACAATTGGTTCGCGACATAGACATCGGCTCCGGTCAGAGCATTCATGAGCGTACTCTTTCCCGCGTTGGTGTAGCCCACGAGTGAGACAGCCATGTGATCGCGGCGTGAGGCCACTTGGAGTTCACGTCGCTTCTCGATCGCCTGGATCTTCTTTTTGAGGTCCGTAATCCGTTTGTCCACGAGTCGGCGGTCCGTTTCCAACTGCTTTTCCCCCGGGCCCTTACCGGAGCCAATCCCCCCTTCGATCCGTTCCAAGTGGGTCCACATCCGGGTCAGCCGCGGACGGAGATACAGTAACTGGGCCAGTTCCACCTGGAGCTTTGCCTCATACGACCGCGCATGCGTTGCGAAGATATCGAGAATCACCTCACTACGATCGACCACCTGAGTTTTTGTCGAGTCCTCGATATGTTTTCCCTGCGACGGGGAGAGATGGTTATCGAAGACAATCAGGTCGGCTCCCGTCACCCCGATGAGTTCCTTCAGCTCAATCAGCTTCCCCTTTCCGATATATGAGGCGGGGTCCGGTTTCTCGCGGGCTTGGAACAAGGTGCCAACGATCTCAGAGCCAGCGGTTTCGACGAGACCTTCAATTTCGTCGAACACATGGTCCCGGGGGATCGGATCATTCGGTTCCCGGACGGCCACGAGGACGCACTTACGGGAATGGACTTTCAATTCTTCGCGTTGTGGCTCACCCAAGTTGGTGGATCTCCGATTGTTCGAGAAGGGACCCCGCTCGTTGGCGATCCCCGGACGATGAGTGGTGGATCATGGGGGAACGAATTCCGGACGGAATCGCTGAAACGTCTCGTCCCATCGGCGAGTTTCCCTTTGGTCCCGACGCTGTTCCCTATTGGTTTCCAGGCGAGACAATTGTAGCAGGCCAAGGTTCGCGAAAACATGGGTTTCTTTCGATTCGAAGGGACGAAACGGCGGTCCCAGGTCTTAGGGGTGGACGGTTTCCCGGGCGTCGACAATGATTCGGGGATGTCCGGACCCGTGTTAAGTTTGCCGACGATTCAGAACTGGAGCTGCCAAAACTGCAGCGGCTGTTGCCGTCAGCATGCGATTTACATTACACCCGAAGAGAAGCAACGGATCGAATCCCAACGTTGGGAGAACTCGAATGAGATTCCCAGAGGGCAACTCATTTTTCAGACGGAAAGGCCGCTCGGCGGGCCGACAAGGGTTCGGCTGGCCCACCAACCGGATGGAGCTTGCGTCTTTCTCGATGAACAAGGACTCTGCCGGATTCACGCAAAATTCGGCGAAGACGCCAAACCCCTCGCCTGTCGAATTTATCCTTACGCGATTCATCCCGCTGGTGACAAGCTGGCCGTCGGTTTGAGATTCAGCTGTCCCAGCGTGGCCAGAAACCAAGGACGGAGTGTCGCTTCGCAAAAGAAGGGATTGATGGAGATTGCGCGGGCTGTCGCCCCCGCGAACTATCAGACGATCTCCGCCCCAGCGACGACGCAAAAGACGGTGCTCTCCTGGAAAGACACTCTACGAATCGCGGATGCTCTGGATCAAACCCTTCAACCCGGCGACGTTCCTGTGAGCGTCAAACTCGCACGAGCCTTATTCTGGATGGAGCTCGTGGGGCAATCCCACTTTGAAAAGATTCGTGGAGACCAGATTTCAGAACTGTTGGCGCTACTGACCGGCGCTTCGGCCGTCGAGGTGCCGGATCGACCAGATGCCGCCCCGCCCAACAAGATCTCCCAAACTCAGTTTCGCTTATTGGCCGGTCAGTACGCGAGAAAGGACACCGAGGCGACGATGGACCGTTCCGTCAGTGGCCGGCTCCGCCAACTCCGGGTCGCATGGCGACTGGCTTCCGGAAAAGGGATGGCCATTCCCCCGCAACCGGAGCTTCACGAAGTGTCCTTCGAAGATCTCGAGCAACCTTTGGGGGGACTGGATTCCCAGTCCGAGGAGATGCTGACTCGGTACTATCGCGTCAAGATTCAGTCCCTGCACTTTTTCGGAGCGGCATATTATTCCATTCCGTTGGTGGAAGGATTTCAAAGTCTTGCTGCGACGTTTCCGGCAATCCTCTGGATCGCCAGGTGGCATGCCGTGTCTCATTCCCGCAAATCGGTGACGCACGACGATGTCGTCTGGGCTTTGACGGTCGTTGACCATCAACACGGGTATTCCCCGATCTTCGGGACATGGGGATTCCGTCGTCGAATCAGGAATCTT
>JAGQQQ010000392.1 GCA_020426125.1 Planctomycetaceae bacterium | reverse complement strand
TCAATATCCGCCGTTCGCTACAACTTTCTGCTGAGGAGATCCAGGCTAAAGAGTCGGCGGGCGAGCCGTTTGTGGTGCGGTATCTCGTGGATCGGTCGGCGAAGGTCGCGATCGATGATGAGATTCGGGGTCACGTGGAATGGGACGGCGGGCTCATTCCAGATCCGGTGATCATGCGCGGAAACGGGATGCCCCTTTACAACTTCGCGACCGTCATCGACGACATCGATCTGGAGATCACACACGTCATTCGGGCGGAGGAGCATTTGTCGAATACGCCCGTGCAGATGTTGCTTTTCGAGGCTCTGGGAGCGACGCCTCCGGTGTTCGCTCATATCCCGTTCGTAGCGGCCCCGGGGACCAAGGAGAAACTGAGCAAACGGGAGAAGAAGATCGAGAAGTACCGCAAGAGTCCGCAGTTCAAAAAGCTGTTCGACATCGCGGACGATGTGCTTCCAAAACTTGGACTCGGCAGTTCGGAGACTCTGAATCCCGTTATGGTCGCCTACTATGAAGCAGTTGGTTTCTTACCGGAGGCGGTCCTCAATTCCCTCTCGCGACTCGGCTGGTCGCTCGATGATAAGACGGAGAATATGTCACTCGACTTTGTCGTCGAGAATTTCACGCTGGATCGCGTTGTGAAAGCTCCGGCCGGTCTCGATCCGGACAAACTGCTGGCCTATCAGGAATACTGGATGTCGCAGTTGCCGCTGGAGAAGAAGGTCGACGGCTGTCTGCCATTTCTCGAGAAAGCTGGGCTGATCGACGCTCAGGAACGACACCGCGAGTTTGTCGGCCGGTTGGTCGAAGCGCTCGGCGACCGGCTGAAACTGTTCAGTGACATCCTCAGTTACGACGAGTACTTCGTCTCCGATGACCATCTCGTCTATGACGAAAAAGCTTTTGAAATGCGGATCCAGAAACCAGAACGGGCCGTCGAACTGCTCGCGAAGTACCGAGAGGTCCTCGCGGCAAGTTCGATCTTCACAGCGTCAGCGCTCGAAGAGGGATTCAAATCCTGGATGGAGTCTGAAGGGATCTCCTACGGCGACATCATCCACGCGCTGCGAGTCGCCGTTTCTGGCAAAGCAACCGGCCCGGGAATGTTCGACTGCCTTGCAATTTTGGGACAAGAACGGTGCTTGAATCGCTTGGATCAAGCCATCAAGAGAGTGGCCAAGTAAAGACTGCCCCGCAGTCCCTGTCCCTCGACTCGGGTCATCCTCTCCCGCGCCCAATCGCCTCCAATGCCTGGAAGGGGATTCCGCTGAAAGCGGACTTCTTCCAGACACTTGATCAATTTCATTCGAGGTCGCTACTCGGCTTGAGACCTCGCCAGCACAAACGCTGCGATGTCATGCAGGTCTTGCGGCGACAGGAGTTTGGCGAATCCCTCGGGCATAAAGGACTTGGGGCTGCCGATCATTTCGTCGATGTCTTTTCTGAGAATGTCCAGCGTTTGGCCATTCGACTGGACCAACTGAATGCTGGTGGCGGTCTCGGCGAGGACCATTCCGGCGTAGGTCTTGCCATCCATCGTGGCGATGGCGTAGCTGCGGTATTTCGATTCCACGGCCCGGCTCGGATCGAGGACGGACGTGATCACGAACTCTGGGGATTTGTTCTGCAGGTTGGCGAGCGGCGGACCAATCGCTTTTCCGATCCCCCGATGCTGATGGCACGTTGCACAGTTCTTCTCGAACAACACCCGTCCGCGACCGGAATCCGATTGGTCCGCTTGAGCGGCGAGATACTCCGTCAACAGGCTTTCCACATCGCGATCGGCTTCCGTCTCCAGAACCTGCCGAGCCCGGTGCTGAATGTCCGGGGAAGGATGAATCGACAGAGCCTGCCGAGTGGCCGGATCAATCAACAGGGGAGAGACGGTTCCATCGGAAATGCGGTCGAGCAAGGCCTTGATTCGATCCGCTTTGTTCGTCAGCACGCTGATGATCTCCCTCTGCACGGACGGCCCCGAACTCGGAAGGGCATCAATCAATCTTTCCGGCCCGACTTGAACGGCCAACACGGGGACGACCGCTGTCTGAATTTCTGGCGGTGTCTGCGGACTCAAAAAGTTTGTCAGCAGACTGGGAACAGAAGGATCCTCGGAGAACTCCAGCAGCCGAATTGCGGCGATTCTCTGAGCGAGCGGAGTGTTGTCATCCTCCGAAAAGCGAACGGCCGCGGCGAGCGCGCTGTCCACGATTCTTCGCGAGTTGTCCGACGCTTTTCGGCCATCGGGGAGACAGGTTCGCACTGCGTCCAGACGCCAGGCGGACCATTCAGGACCAGCTGAGTCGACAATGCTGAGGATGTCCGCGAGGCCGTCGAGCTTCTTATCTCCGACGGAAGTCTGAATCAACTTCTGGATGAACGCAGAACGCGACTCGGACTCGGGAACGTCTCGTAACACAGAGACCAGCACCGGCTCCGCGACTCCGACGGCAGACGTGAGGATCGCCGTTTGAATCCATCTGTCTTCAACGGAGTTGACGGCCAACTCCGCGAGAATGTCACCGCACACCCCCTCCGCAGTCGGTGCGGCGAGCGCTGCCTGATAGCGAACACGTGGCGACTTGTGTGCGACCACGACCCCGAAGAGGACTGCCTGCGGGATCTCTGCCAACCCAAATGCCTCCACCGCATTCGCGAGGACATCCGGTTCGCCTTCGACAAAGGCCGGCCAACGAACTAGTTCGGGGCAAAGCTGAGAGACGGTCCAAAGAGCCTGCGTTTGAACCGCGGGGTTGGCGGTGGTTTCTCCATGGGCCAGTTTTGTCAGCTTGGTTTTCAACGGACTGGTCAACTCGTCCTTCCGGTCGTTAAGGAGTCGCTGCGCCGTATCCCGACGCCAGCGATTGTCACTGGCCAGTTGATCGATCAACTCCTCGACAGCCATCTCAGCAAAGTTCGGTATCGGCTCGACAGCGGTTCCCTTTCGAGAAATGCGATAAATTCGGCCCCGGTCATTTCCGGCGTAGAGATTGAGCTTCTTCTGCCAAGCTTCCGGGATCCATTCCGGATGCTCGATCACATGCCGGTACATGTCACAGATCCAGAGTGAGCCATCCGGAGCGGTGAGTGATCGCACCGGACGAAACCAGTTGTCCCGGGAACTGAGGAATTCCGATTGTTGCTCGTCTTGATGGCGATGCCCCGCCAAAGCGACATCTCCTCGCTCCAACACAATTCGGCTCACCAGATTGTGGACCGGTTCACAGACGAGGACATCTCCGTGAAACACGTGCGGACTGCACGCCGACGTGAAACGGTTCAATGCAAACAGATCATTAAAACGATCCAGCGTGCGGCTCGTCGGATAGACTGGAGGGGCAACAGGCGGATCCGTGAGATAGGTCTTGGCCGAGGGAGACGCGACGAACGGATTCCGACGAAGTTCTCCGTCTTCAATCACCAGTTCGAACAACGGCTCGCTGTTCGTGTTCCCGAACCAATGGTTGAAGTCGTCGCGGACTCGGCCATATTGGCTTTGACCGCTGATTGCCTCAGCGCGTCCGGTCTGGGGGTGGATGCGGGTATCCCGTCGCGACGTTTCGATCTCTTCGCCGGTCCCCACGCAGCGAATGCGTGGGTTGTTGGTTCCCGCCGAAAGGTACAGCCAGCCGTCGAGTCCATATTCAAACCCGGCAACGCGGTGCTGCGGGTTGGCTTCATCAAAGCCGGTGTAGAGAACTTCCCGATGGTCCGCGCGACCGTCGCCATCTGTGTCTTTAGCAAAGAAGATGTCTGGGGCGCCCGAGACGAGGACGCCATCTTTCCAGGGAAAGACACCAGTGGGGAAGGCGAGTCCGTCCAGAAAGAGATCGGCTTTGTCGAAGGTGCCATCCCCATCGGTATCAGTCAGACATTTGATGGTCCCGCCGGCGGGGCCGTCCCAGGGATGGTGCCGTTTCGCTTCGGGATCGGTCAAAGCGACCTGCTCGGGCGCAACGGCTGGATCGCCCCGCGGGTAATCCCCCATCTCGACGACCCACAGCCGGCCCCGTCCATCGAGCGCGAAATTCACGGGATCCCGGATGAGCGGTTCGGCCGCGATAATTCCAATCTCATAGCCTTCCGCCAAATGAAATGTTTCCAGAGCCGCTCGCACGGACAAAGGCTCGTCGACCTGTTGGGCATCGAAAAGCTCGTGCACTCGTTTGAGGATGACCTCTTCCGTCCCTGAAGACCACCGTCCGGGCTGCAAGTAGTAGATCATCGAAAAGTCGACTTCGTACCCCCCTTCCGACTGCATCCGTTCCGGAGCAACATAGCCGAAGACATCGTTGGCATAAGCAGTGACCCAGACCCGATCTTCCGAAAGCCCCGTGGTTTGTTCGGCCAGTTCCCGCTTGATTCTCAGTGCGTAGTCGACACAAACTTCCCCGCCGAGAAAGACCATGGCGAAGTCATTGCCGAATCGCCAGACCTGGATGGGCATGGGATAGGATTCGGGCAGTCGCCCCATCCGTTGCTTGATGTCGAGCATGATTTCCGCATGCCGACGGACCTGTAACCTGGGATTTTTCGCCGCCTCCTGAAGTTCCTTCACACTCGGGCAGTTGATTGGCAAACCGGCAAAGCCATAGGTGGCAACGGGCGGTTCGGTGATGGCCGTCCACTTCGCCTCCTCCGCGAGTTGCTTCACTTCCTCGGAAATTTCTTGACCTTGAGCTTGGGCGATCTCGAATGCCCTCGTGCTCTCTCGTTCCGGATTCGCATCAGCGCCGCAACCGATCGTGCAGAGTGCGATGGCCCCTTCGTGTTGCTGCTCGAGGTATTTCGAAGCATAGCCGGCCCAGTCGCCATTTACGCGGTTATAGTCGCCGCCGAAAGTCGTGCAGTGGCAGGCATAGTTGAACACCAGTCCCCGAACCCGTTGGCCATCGGCGGACAGAATCCGCAATACCGGCAACGAGTGGTCCACCGGGCCATTGGGATTTTCGCCGAAACCGGTCCAGATGCCGTCCTTGATCACCCTTCGGTTTCTTGCGAACTTCACCTCTCCGCTAGCCGTCTGCAACTGCCCAGGTTGCAGATTGGCAACGGCCTGGTGAACCGCTTGAACACAGATATCGCGAACGAAGTCGGTGTACTGCGTCTGCTTTTCCTCTTCAGGGGCGGTCAGCGGAGTGCTGAACAGATTGCTGAGTCCTCGAACGATGTGCGGCGCGGTATGGGAATGGGTGCAGCAGACCACGAATCGGCTGCGCGACAGAGAGTGTTCCTGGCTGACTCTCCCAAAGATCTCCTTCGACAAGACCCCGGGAAACCCAATCGTGTCGACGGACAACAGCACATGCAGCGGACCCTCCGTCCCCTGTCGCAGCGCCATCCCGCGAACGAAGAGCGGTTCATCGATTCCTGCATACGGCTGATCGCGGTTGCCATACCCCGAGAGTCGGATCGGTTCTTGCGGAGTGATCTCCAGCTTGGAAAACCCGAACTCGAAGGAAGTCTCCGATGCACTATCCGCTCCAAAAATCCGAAACGGGATGAGTATCACCAAAGCCAGCGTGACCACAAGTTGTCGACAGGACATGGAATGGTGCTCCTACATCGAGAGATTCAGCGAGGCGCCCCAAAATTCTGGGCGCTTTGACCGGAGCATCATAGACATTTCGAAAGGATTTTTCGTCCGTCTCGTACCCCGAGAGACGGGGCAAAGCACTGCCAACGGCAAAACCCTTCTCGGAACGCTCGGTCGATGGAGGAGACACCAACTTTCCGTCAGTGAATATCCTCGCCCGTTAACTGATATTCGACGGCATCCGCCCGCATGGCCATTTCCAGAACGCTGCGTCGAATGGCGTCCGCGTCGGCGGTCCCCCGCGGATAGGAATTGAGCGTGACGAAGTAATCCTGGCCGTCGACCTGACGAATGGCAATCGCTCCATGAGCGAGGGACGAATTTAGCCGAAGCGCTTCTTCGTAGTAGTGGTCCATCGCTGGGCAGCAGAGACTGTAGATTTGCAGCAGGCGATCGGCGACACCGTGTTGGCTGTTCTCGATAAAGACGGCCTGACCTCTCCCGTCCGGCAGCAGCACTTGGGCGCGATAGCGGTCTCCGTCCCGTTTCCAGTCGACACTGGATTCGCCTTCAAACGCTTCTCGCATCAGCGATTCCAGATCACGAGTCTGCCCCAGAATCGCCAGGAGGAGTTGAGCGGCTTCAATCCCATCTTTCGGGCGGTTTTCTGGACTCTTCTCTAACAGCAACCCCAGGCACTCACAGAGTTCAAGGGGAATGTCTTTGCACAATCCACGAATCTCCGCCGGCTTGTCATTGGTCACAGCGGCAATGAGATCGTTCATGCTGCTTCGCGCAAATGGCAATTCGCCTGAGAGCATGAAGAACAGGGTGACCCCCAGAGCGTACACATCACTCGCTGGCGTCGCTTCGTGACCGCTAAAAAGTTCGGGGGCCATGAAGTGAGGGGTTCCGGCCAATGTCCCGGGAACTTCCCGAATCGAACTGCCACGAACCTTTTTCGCGAGCCCGAAGTCGGCCAGTTTGGGGATTCCGTTGTGCGTCATCAACACATTGTCGGGCTTGAGATCACGGTGAATGATGCCCACCCGGTGCGCAGCCGCCAGTCCATTCGCAATGCCCAAGGAAACGGTCGCCGCCCGGAGCGGCATCAATGTTTGTTCCTTGACAATTCGCTGTAATGAACGGCCGGGGACGAATTCCATCTCCAAAAAATGCAGATCCTCAACGGCCCCGATATTATGAACCGTCACAATGTTCGGATGGTTCATGACCGCGGTATGCTGCCCCTCATTTCGAAAGCGGTCGAGGTACTCGGGGTCTTTCTCGAGGAGCGTCGGGGAAAGAATCTTCAAGGCACAAGAACGTGTCAATTCTCGGTGCCGGGCGAGGAAGACAGTTCCCATTCCTCCGCGCCCGAGGACCGTTTCAATGTGATAATGATCGAATTCCGTCCCCAATAGATTCAAGAGATGGCTGTCTCGAGTGTTCTCGGTCCCAGAGGCGGACGAAAGCACATCGGGAGCGGTCCGAAACACGATGGTCGGCATCGTCGTATCGTCCGGCGGAAGGGCGGACATCCCACAACGAGGGCAAACGGGATCCCGCAACCGCCCGAGGAATCCCTCATTGCAGGCCGGACAGTAGATTGTCAGAGGATCAAGCGTGGATTCGTGCAAGGGAATGGAAATGGTTGAAGGACAGGACTCTCACTCAATGCGATTCCAGGAAACCTGAACCGAGTTGACGGACTGGGCAACAACGCAATATCGCTCCGCGAGCTGGACCGCCTTGTTCAGCTTCTCATCAGAATCGGCGGATTGGAGGTCAAAATGCAACACAACACTTTCAAAACCGACTGGAACTTCTCGGTTGACTCCCAAGGTTCCTCGAAAATCGAGACGCCCTTCCGCCCGAAGTTTGGCATCGGAAATGGGAATTTCCATCGCCGTGCAAACCGCCGCCAGCGTCACACCCGCACATCCGACTAAGGCCTCAAGCAGCAGTTCGGCGGCACATCCGGCCGCGCCATCTCCCCCCGTCATGGGATGCAGTCCCAATTTCTCGGGAAACGGTCGTTCGCGAATCATCGAAACCGTCAATCTATCGAAGTCCACCTGCCCCACCGCCGTCAACACGCCCACCGCCGTTTCCGGTTCCGCTCGAAAGCGTTCCTTGATGGGAGTTTGAATCGCTCGAAGTTGTTGTGCGTCCATGAAATGATCAGGGTCCGTTGATGAAAAATTCGAGAAACGAAAGAAACGGTCTGTTCGCGCTGCCGCGAGGAGTCTGGAAACGGGGAATGGAATTCGTTCAATTTCGGAATCGGCTCGACCTCTCTTGCCGCCGTTGGACCGTTCTCTATGCTACACCGTTTTCAGGTTTGCCCCAAGTATGAGCGGCCCTCAACAGTGATAGAATGAGGGGACCGACATGGCTGCTAAACGGAGTGACACTATGTTTCGCGTCCTCGTAACCGACAATCTTTCCCCCCAGGGACTGGATGTGCTCAAGGGCCATTCAGACATTGAGGTGGTCTATCACCCCGAACTCGCAAAGGATCCCGCCGCTCTCAAAGAGGCCCTGCGGGAGGCCGACGGCATCGTCATTCGGAGCGGGACCAAACTCAAAGCGGACATTCTCGACGGACAGACTCGGCTGAAAGTTGTGGCTCGCGCCGGTGTTGGGGTCGACAACGTCGATCTTGCCGCCGCGACCCGGCAGGGGATCATTGTCTGCAACACGCCCGATGGAAACACAATCAGCACGGCGGAACACACGATCGCCATGATGATGGCGATGTGCCGCAATATCGCTCCTGCGGCCCAGTCGATGAATGAAGGGAAATGGGACCGCAAAAGCTTTACGGGAACCCAACTCGCCGGCAAGACCATTGGCATCATCGGAGTAGGCCGGATTGGGCTTGAAGTCGCCAAGCGGTGTCGCGGTTTGCAAATGACCGTGTTGGGGAGCGACCCGTTTCTCACCGCCGAGCGTGCCGCTCAGCATGGCGTCGAACTCTGCCCGGACCTCGATGAGATGCTGCCACGCTGCGATTTTTTGACCGTGCATACACACTTGAGTCCCGAAACTCAGGGTCTCATCAACGCTGATCGATTGAAGAAAATGAAGCCGACCGCGCGACTCATCAATGTCGCACGCGGGGGAATCATCGATGAGGAAGCGCTGGCAAATGCGATCGAAGCCGGCGAAATCGCGGGTGCCGCGATTGACGTGTTCAGTAAGGAGCCGCCCCCTGCGGACATGAAGTTGACCAAATTGCCGCAGGTGCTGTGTACTCCTCACCTCGGGGCGTCTACTGAAGAGGCCCAAGAGCAGGTGGCCCTGGAAGCGGCGGCGATCGTCGCGAATTTCCTCACGAAGAATGAGGTTCGTTCCGCCGTTAACATGGTTCCCATCTCGGGACCGGAACTGGAAAAGGCCCGGCCATTCCTCGATCTTTCCTACCGTCTAGGGATGCTGATCGCCCAGATTTGCCGGGGTGAGTCGATCAAGAATGCCCAACTCCAGTTTCGTGGCGAGGTGACGGCCCAACCGGTCAAACTGATTACGAGTGCGTTCACCTCAGGACTGCTCTCCTCGGCGCTCGATCAGAATGTGAGCATCGTCAACGCCGATGTCATGGCCACGGACCGCGGCATCCCCATCAACGCGACCACCTTCAATGAGTCTGGGGCATTTTCGTCCCTGGTGACGGTGACCGTGGAAACCGATAAAGGGACTCGCAGCGTTTCGGGAACCACGTTTGGAACGGACTTCCTCCGCCTCGTCCGTTTCAATGAGTTCCAGATGGACGCCTACCTCGACGGCTTGATGCTGGTCTACTCGCATAACGACCGCCCAGGGTTGATCGGGGCGATCGGCACCGTCTTCGGCAAGCACGGCGTCAACATCTGCCATATGGCACTCGGACGAGAGACGAAACAGCAGGGAGGCAAAGCAATCGCCGTTTTCAACCTCGACAACCGTCCCTCCGACGAAGCACTCAAAGAAGTGGCGGGCCACGAAGAGGTTCTTCGCGTGGAACTGGTCCAACTCCCAGAAGCCGGCGCTCCGCTGCCTTGGTTGGGATTGTGATCTCGAATTCGAATACAGAAGACACGAGAATTGACAAGCAGCCGGCCCTGGGGGATTCACCATGGGCCGTTTTTCTTGAGGCAACGATCAAGTCGAATGTCTATTGCGGCATTGTTGACACCCTCCGGGTTCGCCAACCACACTGCGGCTTGGTGTTGATACCTTTTTCAACTCTTGTTCGTCGTGTCAGTGACCTTGCCCCGTTTGAGATACGTGATGGTGATGCCGTTTTCGTCGCGAGTCGTTTGGACCCTTTTCTGTTTGCTTCTGTTCGTCGCTCCGCTTTATGCACAGCGAGACCTGAAAGACATTCCGCCGCCCGACCCGGAACTGGAGAAGGCGACCTTCCAACTCCCGAAGGGATTTGAGGTCAACCTGTTCGCCGCCGATCCGAAGATCGCGAAGCCGATCCAGATGAATTTTGATCCGCAGGGGCGGCTCTGGATTGTCAGTTCGGAAACCTATCCCCAAGTCCTTCCCGGAGGGAAAGCGAATGACAAGGTTCTGATCCTGGAAGATACCGATGGGGATGGCGTCAGCGACTCGACACAAATCTTCGCCGATGGCCTGCTCATTCCGACCGGCATCGCGCCCGGAGATGGCGGCGCCTACGTTGGAGCCAGCACGGAACTGCTGTTTCTTAAGGATACCGACGGGGATGGCAAAGCCGACCACAGTGAGATCATGCTGTCCGGTTTTGGCACGGAAGATACACACCACATCATTCACACGTTCCGCTGGGGACCAGAGCGACTGCTGTACATGAACCAGTCAATCTACATCCACAGCCACATTGAAACACCCTGGGGCATCCGCCGATTGAATGCGGGAGGAGTGTGGCAATTCCGCCCAGAGACTCTGGAACTGGAAGTCCTCGCACGGGGTTGGGTCAACGCCTGGGGAACGGCATTCGACAAATGGGGACAGACGTTCGTGACCGATGGAGCCGGCGGAGAAGGGATCAATTACCTCGTCCCTGGAGCTTCATATGCCACCGCTTACGGAGCCTCGCGCATTCTTCCTGGGCTCAATCCTGGGAGTCCCAAGCATTGTGGCTTGGAGATTGTGGAAAGCCCGCATCTGCCGGAGGACTGGCAGGGGAGTTGTATCACGAACGACTTTCGGGGCCATCGTGTCTGCCGATTTGTGCTCACGGAAGACGGGGCAGGATACCGTTCTCAGGAACAGCAGGAAGTGATTAAGAGCGACCACGTCGCCTTCCGTCCCGGGGATGTCAAGCAAGGCCCAGACGGAGCCATCTACATCGCCGACTGGTACAACCCGATCATTCAACACGGGGAAGTCGCTTT
>JAGQQQ010000391.1 GCA_020426125.1 Planctomycetaceae bacterium | reverse complement strand
TCGTCCCCATTGATCGTTCTGGTCCGCGTCTGAGAGCGGTCCCCGGGCGTGATCTTTTCACTTCCGGTCGCGTCCCTGGCCGTCGGGAGCCATTTCCCGCTCAGTTGACCATCGCGCGTTATTTCGCCGGCGTCCGTTTCTTGTTCCTGGGCCAAAGCGACCAGTTCGGGATGGTCGACATCGGTGGCAAGCAACGCGAACTCCAAACGTCCGGACGTGGTCAGAAGCCTCACGATCCGCATTCGGGTGTTTTCGTCGACTTGAGGTATCGAGACCTCCATCGTTTCCCGATCAGGAAACTCAATGTCAAACCGGGACAGCAGACGAGACTTTCGGAGCCGTTCACCCACGACGGACTCTATGGCCCCCAACGTCCCATCATCGACACCTTGCTCCTCTTGGTCGTCGGATTTCGAATCCAGGGGGCTGAGACGGAAAACCAGATTGGTATCCAATGGTTCGGCCGCAAAATCCGCACAACCGGTAAGACCGAACAGAATCGAGGAAAGCAAAAACGCATGGCAAAATGGATCATGGGAAAAACGTCTCAACATCGATGACCTCCATCAACTGGCACAGTCCTTACGGTTTGTGTGACCTTCCAGCCCCATCCTATCAAATCCCAGGACTTTGCGTTCTCCTCGGTCACTGGAGCTGTTTCGAAGTCCGGTTCTCCGATTGCTCCCCCTCACGCCGCGCCGATACAATAGGGAGAACGGATTGCCGCCCCCGGTGGATGAAACTTTTGGATGGTCCCATGTTGAAAATTGTCAGTCCCTCTCGGAATTCCCTGTGCGATGGTCTTTCCCGCCGCCGTTTTCTCGAAATCGGCGGGCTCAGCGTATTCGGACTGGGACTCAATCACCTGCTTGGCCAACAAGGGTTGGCCGCAAACGCGGCAGGGCAGACGACGCGGCATCAGTCCACCAAGTCCGTCATTCTGATCTGGCAACACGGCGGCCCTTCGCAGCTTGACACTTTCGATATGAAGCCGATGGCTCCGGCGGAGATTCGCGGGCCGTGGAAGCCCATTGCTTCTTCGCTCCCGGGTTTGGAGGTGAGTGAGCTTTGCCCCGAGCAAGCGAAAATCATGGACAAGTGCACGGTCATTCGCAGCTTCAGCCACGGCAATGGCGATCACTGGGCCGCCGCACATTGGATGCTGACGGGGCGGCTTGGGGCGAACGGTTCCGACCGCGTCCCCCGGTATCCTTCGATGGGGGCCGTTTCGTCGCATCTGCTCGGCCCACGCCTCCCCGGAGCGTTGGCGTCCGTGAACATGAATGACGGTGGTTTTGGATTTCATGGCGGCGCCTGGCTTGGAGTGGCGCATAATCCCTTCCGGTACGGTGAATACAGCTACGGCAACGAAGCTGGCCGTTTGCCAACCGGGGACCATAAGAGTTTTTCACTCAGCGACGGCCTGACGCAAGACCGTTTGATGAACCGCGTCGCCTTGCAGTCTCAACTCGATGATTTGAAGCGGGAGATTGATACCTTCTCGACGTTCCATCAGATGGATGATGTTAACGGACAGGCTCTCGATATCCTGTTATCAGGCCGAACGCGGGAAGCCTTTAACCTCGACGCCGAGGACACGGTAACGCGCGAACGATACGGTTCCGGATGGGGAGAACAGGCGTTGCTGGCCCGCCGACTGATTGAAGCCGGGGTTCGATTCGTCTCGCTCAACACCGGATACTGGGATGACCACGGCAACATCGAACGTGCCCTCAACGACAAAATGCCACGACACGACCGGGCCGTTGGTGTATTGATTCAAGATCTCGCTGAGCGAGGAATGCTTGATGACACGCTCGTCATTACTGCCGGAGAATTTGGACGGACGCCGAAGATCAACGGCAACGCCGGTCGCGACCACTGGCCGCAAGCGCAGAGCATCCTCATCAGCGGCGGCGGCTACAGACACGGCCAAGTGATCGGGGCCACCAACGACAACGCGGAGTATCCCATCGATCGGAAGATCGAAGTGGAAGACTTCTGCGCGATCGTCTACCACGCATTGGGCCTCAAACAAGATGACACGATCATCGATCCCAAAGGCCGCCCCACGCACTTAATCCCCGGTGGCAAGGTGCCCAGAGAGATGATTTGACACCTCCTGAGCTGGATTCCGTTTTCTTTTGGCAGACGCCATCGCGAAAAGACGACCGGCGTCGACTTCGACGTTTGAAATGTCCCGATCTCCGGCGAAGTGACCCCGTTCGTGCGCATTCCGCCATGATGATCGAACCGCTGTCGATCCGGAATCAAACCTCGTGTTGATCGCCATCTTCCAGATAGACCACCTTGTAAAGGTCGCGGCGGCGATCATTCCAATTCTGGACGCTTCCGGACTCCCGGTGTCGGCGAAGCTGTTCGACATCGACGTCATGAATGATCATGGTCTCGATATTTGCATTGCACTCGGCGGCGATGGCGTCCCGAGCAAACTCCGCGTCGGCAGGAGTGAAAATCGCTGTCTGGGCGTAATGGATGTCGGAATTCTCAACAAACGGCAAGTTCCCCGTACAGCCGGCCACCGCAACGTAGACGTGGTTCTCGACACACCGTGCGAGCGCACAATGTCTCACTCGGAGATACCCTGCGCGTGTGTCCGTGTTGAAGGGGACGAAGATGATCTGTGCCCCCTTCTGCGCTGCAATCCGCACAAGTTCTGGAAACTCGATGTCATAACAAATCAGGATCGCGATCTTTCCACAGTCGGTATCAAAGACGTTCACCTTTCGTCCGGGAGTGACCCCCCACCATTTTCGTTCGCTCGGCGTAATGTGGATCTTGTCCTGTGATTCCAGCGTACCATCGCGACGGAACAAATAGGCGACATTGTAGAGATAGCCATCCTCGATGACGAAGTGGGACCCACCGATGATATTGATGTCATACTTCACGGCCAGTTCCGTGAACATATCGAGGTACTGTGGGGTAAACTCCGCCAGTTGTCTTGCCGCTTGTCCTGGCCGCGTCTGTTCAACACATGAGAGCAACTGCGTCGTAAAAAGTTCGGGGAAAAGGACAAAGTCGGATTTGTACTCACTCGCTGTGTCGACAAAGAACTCGCATTGGGTGGCGAACTCTTCGAATGCCGTAATGGGCCGCATGTAGTACTGAATCGCGGCAAGTCGGATCGGCTCGGTCGTGTGGCCATACCTCCGCTTCGCTCCAGCCCGGTAATCGAGATTGAGCCATTCCAGAAAGGTGGCAAATCCCCGACTGGCGGTATCCGATGGGAAGTAATCGGCGATCAGTCCACGGAGCGCGAAACCATTTGACAATTGGGCCGTTAAGACGGGGTCATAAAGCGTCTTGTCAACGACATCCTCGACATATTCCCTGGCGGTCATGGTGTCTGCGTAACCGTGGTAGCCGGGAATGCGTCCCGCGATGATGATCCGAGCGAGATTCTTTTCTCGGCAAAGTTCCTTGCGGGCATCGTAGAGCCGCCGGGAAAGCTTCATCCCCCGGAATTCGGGATGGACCATGATTTCAATTCCGTAGAGCGTATCTCCTTTGGGATCGTGGTTCCGGATATATCCGTTGTCAGCGACCTTCTTCCAATCGTGCCAGGCGAGTTGGGGGTCGTAATCCAGTATCAGGCTGCTCGCGGAGGCAGCGAGTTTGCCATCGATCTCAACGCAGAGCTGCCCCGCGGGAAAGGTTCGAATCTGGCTTTCGATCTGGTCCCGTTCCCAGGGTTTCATACCGGGAAAGCTCAACTGCTGCATCTCAACCAGGGAGTCAAAATCGTCCATCGTGAGACGGCGGACAATGGTCTTCCACTCGTATTCCTTGAGATCAATCGGTTCCATCGCACATGGTCTTTCGCTTGATTTGAAATCATTCCGTCGGAGGAAAGAGCGACAAGACGAGTTCCCCCGCCATCCCCCCGGCGACCAGAGTCACTCCGACAGGATTGCGGAGAGATCCTCTGTTGATCGGCTCAGTAGATCAGATTTGTGCGAAATAGCAATTTTCCCGCCCGATTGTCTCCCAGGTGAAAGGCGCGAGGTCTGACGATACGTCAAACAGTCAACGACGGAATCTCAAAGACTCAGAACCCCGCCGAAGATTGCAAAGTTCGGGGAGAACGAGGACTTCAATATGTCTGACGATTGAGAAGATCCGAAATGGAAGAGGCGTCCCCTTCACGGATACGAAATCTGGTCTTTTCGCTTCAATGCCGATCTGGCGTCGCGGATCAATCTTTTAACTGGCTATACAGAATCTGCGTCCCCTCTTTGCCGGCGACAACGATGTCGAGATCGCCGTCAGCGTCGATGTCGGCGGTGCGAATCTGCAGGCCGATGCCGACGTGGCCCTCTTCAATCATGTGCTTGTGGAACTTTCCTGTTTTCGGATCGATATCGTAGTAGCACATCAGCGGCGGTTCCTTCCCACCCGGGTCGTTGCCATTGTGGGCGCGGACCCGTTTTCCGGTGATCAGTTCGTCCTGACCATCGCCGTCAATGTCCGCGAGATGGATACAGTGCAACTGGGAAAACTCCTTGTCGACGGTCTCTTCCCGAAACTGGAGTTTGCCGTCCTCTCCCATTCCTTCGGCGTACCAAACGAACAGCCCGTAATCATGGGGGTTCCCGACGATGACATCGTTCCGGCCGTCACCGTTCAGATCGCGGACGAGAACGGGGTCACTCAGGTGCTTGTTCCAGTCGGCGTGGAAGGTCCATTGTCCGGTCAGAAGATCTCCGGCCGGTCCTTCGTGCCAGCCGGTTCCGGTGAGGATATCGACGCGACCGTCGTTATTGATGTCGCCAAAGCCGAACCCGTGCCCCTGCCCCCCTTCGTTGATGAAGTGTCGCTTCAGTGTGGGCACGGTCAGCGTTTCGGTGACGGTCTTGTTTCCCTGCTTGCGCTCGACTGCCCGGTCTTCGGTTGCCATCTCCCAGACGATCAACGGGTTCGTCGCGACCCAGGAGTTGGTGATCCACTCGGGGGTGCCGTCGCCATTCAGATCGTGGAGGTAGCTTGCTTCATTGGAGCCGAATCCGGTGTCGACCAGCAGGTGCTTCGGCCAGAGGTAACCTTGAAGGAGGGTTTCCCCGCCGACGTTTTCGTACCAGTAGACCTGAGTCGTAAAGTAGTCCCCCGCGATGAGGTCCAGGCGTCCATCTCCGTTAACGTCGTAGAGGAAGTCTCCGTTGGTGTGGAGATAACCGCGTTCATCCTCGATCGTCCGCACAGGCCGGGCAATCCAGTCGCCATTGCGATACCAGTTGCGGCCGGCAATGACGTCGAGATTGCCGTCGCCATCCAGATCGCCGATGTCGCAGCCTTCGTTGGCGTCGATCGTCAGCCATTGCACCTTGAACTCGATCGGCTCGCCCGACCAGACAGGCTGAGCCACCAAAGCCACCGTCCCCAGAAGAAACGCCACCATCCGCATTTTCGTCGACTCCTGAAATCCAATCCAAGTTGAGACATACGGTATCGCGGATCCGTTGATCGGTTGCAACTCAACCGAGAATTCTGGCGAAGTGGATCTGGGGAATCCCCCGGGGTAAGATGCTGCCCGTTCGTCCGGCGGAAGGCGTTGGGGTTTGGCACCGCGTTTGCCTAATGGCGACATCAGAGCAGGGGATTCGGCAGAAATCGCCAATTCCATACTGTTCTTTCCGGCAGGGTGCACAGAAAACGTGCAAGCCTGCACTCAAGTTGGGCGTGTGCCCCAGCTTGAGCTGAGGATCGGCATGAGTTCGAAGGATCGCTACGGAATGTTCTTTTCCCCACTTCGGTCGGGAGATTCTGGACAGGCCTCGACTTCGCACTCGCGTGGAATACTGGGGGATCTCAATCCGCCTGTCCCATGCACAAGTCGTCCGGAAAATCATGCTGCCGCCTCGCCGACAT
>JAGQQQ010000390.1 GCA_020426125.1 Planctomycetaceae bacterium | reverse complement strand
TCGGTCGCAATGAACGGAGAAATCTGGGTTTGGAACGCTCCCCAGATTCCGGGCGGGAACTGGTCTGGCCGGATTATCCGTGGTCAGGATCCGTCACTGAATTCCCAGGTGCCCGCGATCTTCGTTGACAATAACCACATTGTGGCCGCCCAGCGATCTCAACCCGAAATTGACTCCCGATGGAAACTCGTGATCTATCGTGCCGATGGGCAACTCGTGACGACGGCTCCATTGGAATTCCGGGAACGAGTCAATCAGCTGGCGCGGAGCCCGGATGGCGCTCAGTTCGCCGCCACGACTTCCGACGGGCAGGTCTTTCTGTTTGGCAACAATTTCGCAGGCCTGCGCGAACTCCGAGGCCGGGGAGACTACGAAGCTCAGTCTGTTGCGTTTGGCCCTGGGGGACTCCTCGCCGTCTCGTACAATCAGAGATCCGATGACGATGACGCTGTCGAAGTCAGCAAAGGAAAAGCCTTCCTGGAACTGTGGAACATCGCAACTGTGCAACTGTTGGACGTCGCTTCGATCGCGCAGGAAGAAAATGTCCTTGCGATCAACTTCAGCAACGATGGCCAATGGCTCGCCACCCATAGCGATGACAATCAGGAGATCCTCGTCTACCAGCTTCGTCAACCCAACGGTCCTTTGATTCCGAAGCCCTTGACGACCCGATTTCCGCTTCGTTTGCGGGGTCGCGGAAAGGAAATTGACCGAGTGGCGTTTCATCGGCCTGGTCCCAATCAACCGATTCAAATTGGTTTCGGAACGGATGGCGACCCGTCCATCCACAACGTCTTTACTCCGTCAACCGGACTAGTCGAGCGATTCGAACAAGCCTTGCCGGAACAGGAATGGATCAACGGGGACTCGTTCGCGGCCGGGTATTCCGTTCGTTCGGTCAATCAGCAGAGCCTGGAATATCAGGACTTGCAGGTCTTTGCCCCCAATGGCCTCCCCGTCGGGACTATTCGATTGAACATCCTGAAAGAGGGGGGATACACCGGCGCCTACTGCTTCCTGCCTGGTCCCAATGGGCAGCCCCGCGCTGTCGCAATTGGAACGGACAACCACGCGGCGATCTTTGTCTACGGCCTTCAAGGAAAAGGAGGTGCTCTTCCTGTTTGGCGATATTTCCGTGATCACTCCGGGGAAGTGCAGACTCTCAGCGTCAGCGGCGATGGCCGATTCCTCGTCTCCGGCTCCAAAGATCAAACGATCAAGATTTGGTCGCTCGAGGGATTGGGAAAGCCTTCGTTGTCTCGAGATTTCTCTCGATGGGGGGCGGACTTCGTCCTCCGAGGAAATCAAATCGTGGTGGAAAATGTCCTGAAGTCGGGGATTGCATTCGGGCGCAACCTGCGAAACGGAGATGTTCTCGCTGGAGTCGTTTTTCCAGGGGCGAACAAACAATTCGTACGGGATCCTCGTCAGATTCTTGCCGGATTCGCGAGCATGAACCACTATGACCAGATCTTCCCGGACGTCGTTCGACAGGGGCAACCGATTGAGAGTCGAGTGGTGAACCCCGGTTGGGAACCATTGATCACGTTGTTTGTGGATGTGAACAACGAATGGGCGATGTTTACACCGGAAGGCTACTACGACGCTTCCGCCGCCGATGGGCACCGGCTTTTCGGCTGGCACTTCAACCTCGGAACGGCCCAAACTCCCCGGTTCGAGCCGGCTGGAAATGTCCAAAAGGACTTCGAACGCCCCGACGTCATCCGAAAAGTTCTGGAGCAAGGCAGTGTGGCTGACGCGCTCGCATCGTTGAATCAACCTGTGCCGAACCGGCTCGACACCCTGATCCCGGCCGCTGTGTCTCAGGTCCCGACGATTAAGATTGAACAGCCGTTGCAGACCGATTCTTTCCAGGCGGGGCAGCAGATCACCGTTGCCGCCCGCGTGAGTTTCCCCGATCCGAACATGGCGGAGCAATACCTGGTGCAGGCGGACTACAGTGGGCGGAACCTTGGAGATCCGACTTCGATTCAACGGAATGGAAACGATCGGATCTATCGCTGGCGAACGACCTGCGACCAAAGTCTGACCGAACTGGCCGTCTCCGCTCGTGAGACGGGAAAAGGGACTCTCGCCTCCAACCACCAGATGGACAAGATTTCCATCCGGGGCGAGGAGCCGAGGCCGGTTGAGACCTCAGAGGATCTGCCGCAGTTGCATCTTCTCGCGATCGGCGCGGAAAAATACGACAGCAATGTGGATCTTCCCGAACTTTACTATGCCGTCGACGATGTGGAGGCGATTTCGGAGCTGTTCACGACGGCGGAAACGCAACAGCGAATTTACGAGACGATTCAGGAACCCATCATTCTCAGGAACGAGGAGGTGACCAAGGAGGAACTGATTCGAGCGATTCAGCTTGTGAAATCTCGAGTCATGCGGAGAAAAAACCCTCGCGATCTCGTCCTTTGCTACTTCTGTGCTCATGGCACGGAGCAGGACAAAGAGTTCTATCTGCATCCCACCAATATGAAGGATCTGAAACCAGAGACGGTTAAGAAGCTGTCCATTCCCTGGACGGGCATCTGTGACCAGCTAAATCAGCTTCCGTGCCACGTGATCTGGATGATCGACGCGTGCCATTCCGGTGCGGCCGTCAAATCGGAAGACAACAAAGCTGTGATTCGGGATTCCGCCAATCCCAACCGGTTCGTGTTGGCGGCTGCCAGCGCGAGTCAGGCTTCTCGCGAATTTGACATCTACGAACATGGAGCGTTCACGGAAGCCGTTCTTCGGGGACTCAAAGGCCGTGCGGACGCTGAGGTCGCGGACAAACCGAACGGAAAGATCTCGGTCCACGAACTCGCGACTTTCGTCCGTCGAGAAGTGAGTACGTTAACCAATGCCCAGCAGAATCCCTGCCATGTGCCGATTCAGAGACCGCCATCGAATCAACAGTCAGTGGAGCTTGATTTGCTCGGAGCGGCTCCGGTGGCTCCGGGCGGAGGTCCTTAGCGTCCCAAGTGTTTTCCGGCCATGGGGAGCATTCCCTGGGTATGGAAACCGGCGTTCTGGAATCCGACCGCGACAAAACTTTTCAGTGGCACGCGGTGGGGGAGTTCATTAGAGTGCCGCGAGATCCGGAAGCGGTCGTTCTCGTCGCGAAAATTGTCGGCTTGATCGTCTCGGTTTCTCGAGTTTAGAGCAGTTTGCTCTACCGTGTGTCCGCGGCGAGGGTCTCTCACAGCAACGCGAACGCCAATCCTCGAGACAGAACACAAAGGTCGTTCTGCAAATTGCTCGAATTCCTTTCACTCACGGACATCATCGTGCCCAACCGCATCAAGTGTTGCGCCCTAAACTCCGATGAAGGCCCCCATTTCGAACTCCTTCAGAAAGCAGGGTTCGAGATTCTTCCCGGAAACCGCTCGCTCGACTACTGGCAAGCGGATCAACTGATCGAGGAGCTGTCTGGGTGTTGTGCCGTGATCGCGGGTTCCGAGCCGTATACGAAACAGGTCTTGGAAGCGTTGCCTGACCTGCGAGTCATCGCTCGAACCGGCGTCGGATTTGATGCGATCGATCTGGCGACCTGCAATGAACAGGGAATTGTCGTCGCGACAACGCCGGGGGTGAACCATCACGCTGTCGCCGAACACACGATCGCTACGTTGATGGCTGTCGTGCGCGGATTTCCCAGACAGGACCAATGGGTGCGCAAAGGCCACTGGGAACGGGTCTCAACACCACGGATGATGGGGCGAACACTCGGCTTGGCTGGCTTGGGACGGATCGGCCAAGCGGTTGCCACACGTGGCGTGGGACTGGGGATGAACGTCGTCGCATTCGATCCCTACGCGGACATGGACTTTGTGGACAAATGGGGGATTGAACTGCTCGAACTGGACGAGTTGCTGGCAACCTCGGATTACGTCTCTCTGCATTGTCCGCTCACCCCAGAAACCAAAAACCTGATGTGTGAGGAGACCTTTGCCAAGATGAAGCGGGGAGCGATTCTGATCAACACGGCGCGAGGCGCGTTGGTTGATGAAGAGGCCTTGGTGTCGGCGCTCCAATCCGGCCAGATCGGCGGAGCCGGACTCGATGTCTTTCAGAAGGAGCCCCTTCCGGTCGAAAGCCCCTTGTTGCAATTTGACAATGTGCTCACTTCAGGACACGTGGCCGGTCTCGATCATGAATCGCAGCATGATACACTGGTGATGTCCGGCGAGACGATCATCGCGTTGAAATCCGGTCACTGGCCGGATACCTGTATCCAGAATCTGAAAGGGGCCACGGACTGGAATTGGAACCGGGCAAAGTAAGAACAGTCACCCCCGCGGGGGAATCAGGGTCGGCATTTCATGCTTGGGAATCGTGTTTGGGAATCGGAAACCTTTTTTTGTTCCCATCATGTGGGGGGAATTCGAGACCGGTCTGGGATTGGCCACAGCCAGAAGGCGGCCGTGAATCGACCGATGAACGAGACGAGAAAGATCACCTGATACGCAAGGAGCGGCCACTGATCGGTCCAGGCGTGAGCCATCGTGTCGAACCAAAGTCCTCCGATAAGGCCCGCGACCCCTGCGATGAATCCGGAGACCTGATCGTACAAGGCGTACTGCCGAACGTTGTCACCCGAAGGAGAGAGCTTCAGACACAGATTCTGGCCGCTGATATTGACGAAACTGAACAGTCCCCAAAGGCCATACGCGACGATCAGCCAATGCCAGGTCTCGGGAGTGGCGAAGTACCAGCACAAGGCGGCAAAGCTCACGCCGATCAGACTCCAAAAGAATGTGGACCTCTCGCGGTTCGCGTCACTCAACCGCCCCGCCCAAGGTGTGAAGAGCAATTGCAGTCCCCACATCAACGACGCCAGCGCGTAGTAAACCTCCAGCCGGACATGCAATTCCTGAATGCTGTACTTCGTCATGATCGCCTGCGAGAGTCCCTGGAAAAACGCGAGCCACCACCGGGATGCCAGCAAAAAAACAAGCCCTTTTGGCAGGACATCTCGCAAGGATGCTCGCCCGAAACACCAACCGGGAAGCCTTTTCCCATTGGTCTCAGTCCAGGGGATATCTGGAAACTTTAACAACGGGAATACCGACAACAGCACCAGCGATCCGCCGGTGAAAAACACCAGGGAGTATGTCCAACGGGCGGTATGCGGCGAGAAATTCCGGATATAGTAGGCTCGTGCCAATCCCGCCGCGAGGGGGACGGTGAGAGAGATTATTCCTTTGGCGACATATTGCCGGGAGAACAGTTTTCCCCAGTTGACTTCTGGCACGAGATCACTCAGCCAGGAGATGAGGCTGACATAGCCGATCCCTTGTAGCAGAGACCAGGCCAGAATGCAGATCAGGATGAATGCCAGCGGTGTGCGGTTGGTCGTGTCGTCATGCCAGAGCAGCGCGAACGGGATCAGCAACGCGAAGAGTCGGCCCCCAATGAGTCCGGCGATCCAGGTGCGTTTTCGGCCCCCGATCCAGATTGAAACCCGCTTCGCGATCAAACTCAGCGAGGCCGCCAATTCGGGAGCGATCAGTAGGAGTGCATACCAGAATCCACTGGGGCGGAACTCAGAAATGAAATACGTGAGGAACCCCCCGGTGGTCAGTGAATGGCCGGCCGTGAACAGCATCTGATTGAGCATCACGGCTCGCACGACCGCCGCCGTCTGAGCGGAGTGATCAGGAGGGCGCACGACTGCCCGTTCGTTTGCCACGTGGTCCACTCGTCGACTCTTCCCAACCAGGACTTCGACCGAATGTCGAGAACATCATGTAGTTTGTCGACCGTTAGAAGAGTTGCCAAGCCTTCGACTCAAACTCTTTTTCGATCTCGGGATCCTTCGCACGCGCCAGCAAATCGTAATAGGCGTAGGGGTACTTAAACACGTGTCCAATCCCCAGCGTCTTCTCCCCGCGACGTTGCCAGTATTCGGCTTGATTGGGCCGTAATTTTGTAAAGGCGTGATCCTTGATTTTGCGATCGTCCGGTGACGGGCCTTTTCGTGTTTCGGTCACGTACTTGCGAAAGGCAGTCCGGCAACTTTCCGCCCATTCGACGTCCCCCATCGCGGCCAACTCGACTAACGACTGCCCAAAGGTCAACATGTGTCCTGCGAATCCTTGACCAAAGCCAACGAACCGGTCGATTGCATGGCTCGCTTCCTTGAGGATGTACCTCGACGCGGCCACCTCATCGGAAAACAGTGGCGGGTCCACCGCTTCGTCCGGCGGATTGTCGCGCCATGGCTGAATCGCTCCGATCAGATCACACACACCCTTGACTCGTTCTTTTGTTGCCAACTCCGGTCGGATCCGAAAAGCCTTGATGGCATGCATGGCAAAAATCGCATCGTGGCCCACTTCACGAAGCGTTCCCATTCCGTCTGCCAGGGCCTTTCCGACCTGTTCCGCTGCGTCCTGGACGGGATCCCCCTCCGGAAAGGGGGCGCAGAGTTTCCCGGATCCCCAATTTCGATCGAACAGTTCCACGATCCGGCTCGATGCGTCGTCGCTGAAATGATTGTTGACGCACATCAAATGGGCGGAGATCAACGCGGCCCCGCGATGACCATCCGCGAAATAGCTCATCTCCGGGGCGCGAGCCAACGCATTGATTCCCAACTCGACTAGGCGATTCCGAGTGAGGCTTTCGACTTCGTCCTGAACCACCGTTGCTCCCCCGAGAGAGAAGCCCCCCAGGACGACCGCAGCACTGCGAGTGAACTCTCGGCGGTTAAGTCTTCTGAACATGATGAGATCTCCCGATGGTGCCGCCGGATTGCGTTTGGATGATTTCCGATTCTAACAGAGTCGTCCCGCAGAGGGAGGTGCCGCGTCCGAATCAGGAAGAACGGAGTCAATAGGCTTTTATTGTGATTCTCGGCGTCATGGAGTGCGACTCCGAATTGTCATCCATGAACCTACGGTCCGAGGAATTGTGGACGCGGATCAGACGAATCAATACGGAGCAACACGGATGGCCACGTCGATGCGTGATGGGGTGTCGATCGCCAATCCAAGGACTTATGAGGATGAAATCCGTTTTCACCCTTCTTGGACTGTCGAATGCGCCTCTCATCGCGAGAGAATGTCTCAGCGACTTTTGATGCGCACGCGCGCCACGAGGAAAGAAGTCCGACGCTACCGCTGGACAGGCCGCTTCTTTTATTATGAACTGATCAACAAGAATGGATTCTCAACAATCAATCGACCCGACACCATTTGGGAGCGTTTGCCAATGAGTGCGTCTGAAAAGTCCACCCGTCGCGATTTCTTGAAGTCCACGGTTTCTGCAACCGCCGCGCTCTCGGCGGCGACGATTGTGCCGTCTCGCGTTCTCGGTTTAGAGGGAAGCACGCCCCCCAGCGAGACGATCAACCTCGGTGTGATCGGGATCGGGCCCCGCTGCACCTACGACCTCAAGTCGATGTTGCAGTTCGAAGATATTCGCTGCCGGGTCATTGCCGATGTTCAGCAATCCCGTCGCAACGCCGGCAAGGCTCTCGTCGATGGCCACTACGGCAACGATGACTGCGAACTGACGAGCGACTTCCGTGAGTTGCTTGACCGGAAGGACATCGACGCCGTTCTCATCGCGACGGGGGACCGTTGGCATGCGGCGGCCTCGATTCTCGCGGCCAAAGCCGGGAAAGACGTCTACAGCGAGAAGCCGTGTGGGATTACCATCGCCGATTGCCAGCAGCTCGCGGACACGATGCACCAGGAACAACGGATCTTCCAGGCGGGCACACAACGCCGGAGTGTCCCCAATTTTCAAAAGGCGGTCGAACTCGTCCACACCGGCAAGCTCGGGAAGCTGCATACGATGCACGCTTCGGTTTACATGCCGGTGCTGGACAACACCTGGCTCCCGGCGGAACCAATGCCGAAGAAAGAGGTTTGCGACTGGAATATGTGGCTCGGCCCGGCGGCGTGGCGGCCGTATAACGAGAAGTACGTGCAGGGGCGCTGGCGGGGGCAATGGGACTTCGACTCCGGGGCTCGCCTGCTGGACTGGGGAGCGCATACCGTTGATTTGTGCCAATGGGCCAATCATGCGGATGACACCATGCCCATTGAGTATGTTCCTTCGGAGAAGGAGATCGTCTGCCGATACGCGAATGGCGTCAAGCTGATTATCGACTTCCTGCCCGATCCGTTTGGGAACCGTGATCCCCATTACATCACGCGGTTGGGAACGTGTCCCGTGCGGTTTATCGGGGACGAAGGATCCGTTGAAACAGGAGACGAAGGGGAGATCGTCGTCACGCCCGAGTCTCTGCAAAAGGAATTACCACCAGCGGAGAAACGAGTCCGCGGCCTCGACGTCTCGGCACACTCGCGAAACTTCTTTGATTGTATCCGTTCGCGAAAGCCAACCGCCGCCAATCCCGATGTGATGCGGCGATCCCACATTGCCAGCCACGCGGCGGCGATTGCGTGGATTCTGAATCGCCCGCTGAAGATCGACCCAAAAACTGAAGAGTTCGTGAACGATCCCGAGGCGAATCTGCTACGTTCGCGCGCAGCACGTGACTGGTCCGTCTCGTCTTGAACTCAACTGATTAGCGACGGACTTGAAGTCCGTCGCTAAACGCGATTTTATTCAAGAGATGCTCTTTCAAATCCGGAACACATCATGCGTCTGCACTCTCTATTGAGTTTCTGCATTCTTCTCTCGTCAACAGTCATCGCTGATGACGCACCGACCGTTGATTACTCGAAAGACGTTGCCCCCATTCTGACCAAGTATTGTGCCGGATGTCATAACGATTCGGACCGGGAAGCGGAGTTTTCGCTGGAGAGCTACGCCTCACTTCAACAGGGAACCGAAGATGGACCGGCCGTTCTCCCAGGAGATGCCTCCAGCAGCCTGATCTGGCGACTCATTCAAGGCGACTCGGAACCGAAGATGCCCCCAGAGGATGAGCCGCAACCGTCACCCGAAGAATTGGAGAAACTGCGTCTCTGGATCGAACAGGGGGCCAAAGGGCCCGATGGCGACGGTCCCGACCGGTTGATGATTCGTGCGCCAGCGATCGAGACTCACACAGACCTCTCGCCCATCACGGCAATGGCCATCTCCGAAGATGGGGAAGCCCTCGCGATTGGCCGGTTCGGGGAAGCGACCATCTACCGGAATCTGCGGACCGTGGACCCAGAGACCGGCAAGAAGAAACGGGACTGGCAACCCGCTCAGACGTTGAAAGACATCCCGGGCAAGGTGAGTGCGCTGCATTTCACAAAGAGTGGAACCCATCTTGTCACCGCGTCCGGCGTGACCGGTTCCGGGGGGATCGCGACGCTTTGGGAATGGCCGCTTGGCCGCCGAGTCCGTGACTTCAAGGGGCATCGCGACCAGATGTTCGACGCCGAGGTCTCTCCCGATGGCAAGCTACTGGCCACATGCAGCTATGACCGGGAGATTCTACTTTGGGATCTGGAGACGGGTGAACAGGTTCGCCAGTTGTTAGGACACAATGGCGCCGTCTACGACGTCGCCTTCAGTCCCGATGGCTCGACCCTCGCGAGTGCCAGCGCCGACGACACTTGCAAAGTCTGGCGAGTCCGCGACGGTGAACGCCTCGACACCCTCGGACAGCCGTTGAAGGAATGCTATACCGTCGAGTTCAGTCCAGATGGCAAGTTCATCGTCGCCTCGGGCGCGGACAACCGCATTCGTGTTTGGCGTTTCGTCTCGAAAGAACGACCGAGGATCAATCCCCAAGTCTATGCCCGGTTCGCTCATGAAGCGGCCGTGCTCAAGATTGCCTTCACCCCCGACGGTTCCCGACTGATCTCAACGGCGGAAGACCGCACCGTCAAAGTCTGGGACACCCGGGACTATACTGAGATCCTGTTACTGAATGATCAACCGGAGATTGCCGCCGCGGTGGCCGTGAGTCAAGTGAAAGGGAGCTTTCTGTTGGGGCGGCTCAACGGATCCTGGGACTCGCTCAAACTTCCATCGCTTCCTCAACGGAAGACCGATGCGGAATCGGACTCGCTGAGGCAGGGGATTGCGGCAACCGTGGAGTCGCCGATGAACACTGTCGAAGAACAGGAGCCGAACGCCGATGCCTCGCAAGCCCAATTGATTAATGCCCCTTCGGTGATCAAGGGAAAGATCGATTCCGAATCCGGCACCGATGAAGACTTCTTCAAGTTCTCCGCGAAGACGGGAGAGGAATGGGTCGTCGAGGTCAACGCGGCTCGGTCGAAGTCTCCTTTGGACTCGTTTGTCGAGGTGTTGTCTGCGGACGGAAAGCCGATTGAGCGGGCGCTGCTTCAGGCAGTTCGGGATTCCTATTTCACCTTCCGGGGGAAAGATGGCAACCAGTCCAATGACTTCCGAGTCTTCAACTGGGAAGAGATGGAACTCAATGAGTTCCTGTACGCCAACGGCGAGGTCGCCAAGCTCTGGCTGTACCCACGCGGCCCGGACTCGGGGTTCGATGTGTATCCCGGTTCGGGAACTCGCTGGGGTTATTTTGACACGACTCCGTTGGCGCATGCATTGGGTGAGCCGTGTTACATTGTCCAGCCACACGCTCCGGGATCGGACTTGATCCCGAACGGCCTCCCCGTTTTCCGTCTGTTCTACGAAAACGATGACGAGAGTCGCCGAACCATGGGAAGCGACTCCAAACTGTTGTTCACTGCCCCGGACGATGGCGATTATGTCATCCGTCTGCGTGACGTTCGGGGGCAACAGGGGAAGAATTACACGTATCAGCTGACTCTGCGACCACGGCAGCCCGATTTCCAGGTGAGTATCGAGAACCGGAAGCTCAGCGTGCATCGCGGAAGTGCCACGGAAATCCGCTTCCGCGCCAATCGGCTCGACCAGTTCGATGGTCCGGTTTCCATTCAGGTGGCCAACCTCCCGGCGGGATTAACAATGGCCAGTCCCATTGTCATCGAGGAGGGACAAATCCAGGCGTATGGCGTGCTCGTCGCCGCTGCTGATACTCCAGAGATTTCTCCAGAACGGCTCAAAGAGATCCAAATCAGCGCGACGGCCAGCATCCGGGGACAAGATGTGATGCACTCTGTGACCGGGTTCGAGGAGATCAAACTCCCTGACAATCCGCCCGTGACGATTGCCATTCACCCGGCCGAGAAAGGGGCCGTTCCCGTGAATCAGGGGAACGACGGCCCGTTGGAGTTTGTCATTGATCCTGGTGAGACGATCATGCTCAAGGTTGTGGCGACGCGTCACTCCCATACCGGGGAGATTTCCTTTGGGAAAGAAGATGCAGGGCGGAATCTTCCCTTTGGAACCTATGTCGACAACATCGGCCTCAACGGACTCCTGCTCCTGGAAGGACAGAACGAACGGGAGTTCTTCGTTACCTGTGCGAAATGGGTCCCGAATCAATCCCGGCTGTTCCATCTGAAGACTGGAGTTGGCGGCGAACAGGCGACTGTCCCGGTCGTGCTGCATGTCCGCGGAGGGGACCGCAACGTCGCGGAGCAGAGAAAGTGAGTCGGAGTTTTCCCGAGCCGGTGGTCCGGTCCATCAGGCCGCGTTGCGGATTTCGCCGTTGTCGCTGACGTCGTCAAAGCTGACGGAGATCCGTTTCGAGACGCCGGCTTGTTCCATGGTGACGCCGTACAGCACATCAGCAGCGGTCATGGTTCGCTTGCGGTGGGTGATCACGATGAACTGAGTCATAGAGACGAATTCCTTGATCACCGTCACATAGCGATCGACATTCGCGTCATCCAGCGCCGCGTCCACTTCGTCGAGGACGCAGTACGGGCTCGGTTTGCTCTTGAACATGGCGAAGAGCATCGCGACGGCTGTCATCGTCTTCTCGCCCCCGCTGAGCAAGGAAATGGATCGAAGTTCCTTCCCGGGGGGGCGGGCAACGATGTCAATGCCGCAGTCGAGCACGTTCTCCGGATCTTCCAGGACAATGTCAGCGTTTCCCCCTCCGAAGAGTTTGCGGAACAGTTCCTGGAAGTGCCCGCGAATGGTCTCAAACGTCGTGATAAAGATGCGTTCGCTTTCGTGATTGATCCGCCGGATGATGTCCTCGAGCGCAGACTTGGCCATTTGCAGGTCTTCCAGTTGGCTGCTGAGCGTGGCGTAACGAGTTTCGAGTTCATCGAGGCTGTCGAGGGCATCCGTGTTGACGTTGCCGATCGCCTTAATTTTTCGGCGGAGCCGATCGACGTCCGCTTCCAATTCGTCTCGGACTTCCTCGAACGACGGTACGTCGACCTTTCGGTCCTTGGTCAGCCCCCCATCTTCGGGGGAGTCTACCTCGGGGACGGAATCCTCAATGTCCTGATCTTCTCCGTCCAACTCTTCGGACGCGACTTCCGTGTCTCCGGCTTCTTCAAGGATCTGTTCGCTCGAATCTTCCACGGAATCCGCTCCGGGCCCATCTTCGCTCTCTTCGCCAGCAACACTCTCTTCGAGATTCTCGATCTCAGGGGCGTCCTCTTCGATCGGAGCGTAGTGCTCGGCCAGGTATTGCTGGTAAGCGGACAGATTGGACTCCAGCAGATCCTCTAAGGAGAGTTGGTACTCTTCCTGGATACGGTCACCCATGGTCGTCAGTTGATGGCGGCTCTTCTGGATCTCGAATTCCAGATGCCGATGTCGGTCTTCCTGTTTCCGGAGCCGCTTCTGTAGCCCGTCTTCTTCTCGAGAGAATTCACGGCGTTGCTGGCGCAGCGAGTCCCTTTCCGTCACGATGGATCGTGATTGCCCAATCAGTTGATCGAGTTCCAGGGCCGCTTCGGAGATGTGGCTTTGCGCTGTCAGGATTTCGTGGTCTGATTTCCGCATCGCGTCTCGAAGTTCCAGCAACCGATGATCGAGTTGCTCACGCTGCCTGGTCCGCTGCTGCTGACTCTGGACCAAACGCTCTTGGGTCTCCTGAAGGTTCGCCAGTTGGGATTCGTGCTTGGCCAACTCCAGCTGGGCGCCTTTGATCTGGCCGCTCAGCTCGCCCACCGTTCGTTCGAACTCCGCTTTCGCTTGAAGTTCGGTCGCCAGTGTTTGCGCAAGTTCTTCCATCTCCGACTGGAGAGTTCCCAACAGGTCCTGGGTGGGTTGAGCGTTTTCTTTCAA
>JAGQQQ010000389.1 GCA_020426125.1 Planctomycetaceae bacterium | reverse complement strand
TTCACCAGTGTTGCCTCCCTGCAAGTGCGGTGTCACGTGGCCAATAGCAACGGCCCCAGATTGACGCCGTTCCCAGAGTGCCTTTGTTCACGGAAGGATCCTCCTCCCCATCCCTTTTTCGTGGATGCACAGTGAAGGCGGAAAAGCTACGGAATTCCTGGATTTTCCGCAAGACGAACACAATCCCTTGTTCCCGTTTCCTCCTTCGTCTCGATTTCAATGATCGGAAGAGGCGCTCTCGTCCTTTCTTTCAGGAGGGGGGTTTTCCAGGCATTCCTGGTTCCGCGACTACGACGAAAGACATCGACGGATTACTATGCAATTCGATGAACCCTTTTCTGGAGCTTGTATTCATGAAGTCCGCCGTCGGAACTTGCGTCGTGACCAACGGAACTCTAATTGACGGGACGGGAGCCGAGCCCATCGCCGACGGAGCCCTTGTCATCACCGATGGGACAATCCACTACGCGGGACCACAGGGAAATTGTCCGCCAGTCCCAGACGATGTCCTCCGAATCGATGCATCAGGGGGAACGATCCTTCCGGGCCTGGTGGAGGCGCACTTTCATCCCACCTATTTTAACGTTGCGGCGTTGGAGGATCTGGACATCAAATACCCGGTTGAGTATGTCACGCTCCTCGCGGCGGCCAATGCCCGACTTGCCTTGGAATGTGGATACACAGCGGCGCGAAGCGGAGGAAGTCTCTTTAATATCGACGTCTGGTTGAAAAAGGCGATCGAGAAAGACATCACCTCAGGACCGCGCCTCGCGGCGAGCGGCCGGGAGATTTGTGGAGTCGGAGGACTCATGGACTGGAATCCCGACTTTCGAAAGATCGGGATGGAAGGACTGGTTCTGTTGATCAATGGTCCGGACGAAGCCCGATCGGCTGTTCGAAAACTGGTCAAGGACGGAGTCGAATGGGTCAAGACCTACCCTACGGGAGACGCCGCGGCGCCAGACGTGAATGACCATCATACATTGTGCATGACCTATGAGGAGATGCATGCCGTAGTACAAACCGCGCACAACCACGGACTCAAAGTGACCGGGCACTGCCGGGCGACGGAAGGGATTAAGAACGCCCTATTGGCCGGATACGATGCTTTGGAACATGGAACCTTCATCGATGACGAGACGCTCGACCTGCTCTTGGAGCGAGATGTCCCAGTCGTCCCGGCGCTCTACTTCGAATTGGCCAGCGTCGAAAACGGCCCCGAGTTGGGAATGCCGCAAGCCGTGATCGATGGCCACCAGGAAACCCTCGAGGGGGGGGCGGAAAGTGCCCGGCGAATTCTCGCGGCCGGAGGACGCCTGGGAATGGGGGGCGACTACGGCTTCGCTTGGAATCCTCACGGGGACTACGCCAAGGAATTGGAGTTCTTTGTCAACTACGTGGGACTGAAACCACTCGAGGTGTTGAAGTGCGCCACCAAAACTGGGGCCGAGATCATGGGACGGGGAGATGACTTGGGGACACTGGAACCGGGGAAACTGGGCGATGTTCTCATTGTTAATGGAGACGTTCTCAACAACATCGGCATTTTGCAGGATCGGTCGAAATTCCTGGCCGTCATGCAAGGGGGAGTCGTCAAAGCGGGACGCCTCAGCCAACCGGCATGATCTTCCTCGGCGGGTTCACCGAACGAAAAAATGAAATTCAGGCCGTCTCGTCATTTCTCGGGGGGCGAAGGCGCCTTCTCCCATAGACAGCAAATGAGGAACACGGTGAGAGTCGGAATTTTCGCAGACACACATGACCATCTGGATAACATTCGGCGGGTGGTCTCGCTGTTCAACGAACGCGAATGTGAATGCGCTCTGTTCGCCGGGGATCTCGTCTCAACGTTCGCAGTTCCGCCGCTGCGTCGGTTGAACTGCCCGTTTTACGGCTGCTATGGCGACAATGAAGGGAATAAGGTTGGTCTCCAGGGGGGAATGCGTCTCATCGGAGAACTCCGGGACGCCCCGGCGTGTTACACGCTGAAAGACGGCACCCGCGTTGTCATTGTCCATATGGAACGGCAACTCTCCGGTTATGAAGAGGAGTTCGAGATTGCCGTGGTCGGGCATACCCATAAGCCATCCGTTCGAGAGGATGAGCAGGGGAGGTTAATCGTGAACCCAGGAGAATCCTCCGGTTGGACCTACGGAAATCCCACAGTCGCCATCCTGGAAACAACATCCCGAATGGTGGAAATTGTGGCGATCGACACGTCCCAGCCCCTTCCCTCCTGGGATCAGGACCGCCGTACGCGAGCGAGGAATACCAAATCCACGGAAAGCGGATGATGATCCTTTCTGTTTCGGTGATTCTCACTCGTCGATTGCCATAGGCCGAAAAGGCACCGACTCATCGGACAATTCACCATTGCCTCCTCGGTATCAACTCACGCCGGGGAGGACTGGCCAAACCAGGAAAACTTCTTAAAATTCGACATTGAGCGACGCCCAACGTCTGTGCGTTTCTGTTCACTTGCAGCTTGGATTGGCGAAAAACCGCCGAAAAGCGTGGAGTTCCGGAAAGAACATGTGTCCGGAACGTGGTCCGGTGCGTAGTGTCGGAGGCGATGAATCAGATGGTTGGGTGGATCGAGAAAATCTTCGAAACCGAGGGGTTTCCCCCCAGGTGGTCTTGCGGGCCAGCTTGGAGAGACGAACCATTTTGGGGTTGGCTCCACATTGCGTCGGATTTGGCGACCTTCGCGGCCTATCTGGCGATCCCCATCGTATTTATCTATTTCCTCAAGCGACGTCCTGACCTGCCGGTTCCCCGACTCTGGTGGTTGTTTGCCACCTTTATCTTTGCTTGTGGAACGGTCCATCTCCTGGAAGCGATTACCTTTTGGCTCCCCCTGTATCGGCTGTCCGGCGTGATTAAGTTTGTTACGGCAACGGTTTCACTGGCCACGGTGTTTGCTTTGATTCGTGTCATCCCGTTTGCTTTGACGTTTCGGGGACCAAGCGAGATGGAAGCGATGGTCAACCAACGGACCCGCGAATTGGCGGAAGCCACGAGACGGTTGAAAGACCATGAATCGCGATTGAAGATGGTCCTGCAGGCAGGGCGGATGGGAACTTGGGACTGGAATCTCAAGACCGACCGAGTGAAATTCGATGCGACACAGCAGGCGATCACGGGGCTCACTGGAGACGCCGGAATCATCGAGGCTTCGAGCTTTTTCGAGCAAGTGCATCGGGAGGATCAGAAACAACTTCGGGAGATCCTCCAGCACACAATTGAAGAAGGGGCTCCTTACGAACATGCCTTTCGTTTTTTTGTTCGCGGACAAGGTTGGCGATGGCTCCAGGGGCGAGGCGCGCTCGTCGTGGATGCGAGTGGACAACCGGAACGAATGATGGGAGTCAATTTTGACATCACGGAACTCATGGAGCAGCAGACCAATCTTCGCTTGAGGGAAAGGGTCGTTGAATTCGCGACAAACTCCATTGTCATTGCCGATGCGAGGGCAGAAGACTGCCCTTTGATCTATGTGAATCCGGCTTTCGAGACAATGACGGGATATTCCGCCGAGGAAGTCATTGGGAAGAATTGCCGGTTCCTACAAGGAGAGGAAACCTCCGCGGAAACGATTCAAGTGATGCGGAACGCGGTCGCGTGCCACGAGGAGTGTGACGTCACCATATTGAACTACCGCAAGGATGGGAGCAGGATGTGGCTCGATGTGCACATCGCCCCCGTGGAGGATGACCGTGGCGAGGTGACGCATTTTGTGGGGATCCAGAACCAAGTCACGAATCGCGTCGAGTACGAGCATCGCCTGCGTGAGGCACAGAGTGCCGCTGAAGCGGGGAGCCGCGCCAAGAGCGAATTTCTTGCGAATATGAGCCACGAAATTCGCACGCCACTGACGGCGATTCTCGGGTGTGCGGAGACACTTTGCCGGGAACTCACTGGGGAGAGATCCCGAGATCTCGCGAAAACGATTCGTTCTCAGGGAGAACTCCTGCTGGGAATTCTCAACGATATTCTCGACCTTTCGAAGATCGAGGCTGGAAAACTGGAAATTCACCGTGAACCCAGTTCGGTCACGTCGATCGTCGCGAGTGTGAGATCCCTGCTTGAGCCATTGGCTACGGAAAAAGGCATTGGCCTCAAGACGTCGTTCGACGACAGGTTACCTTCATCGGTTCATACCGATCCACTCCGCGTCCGCCAGATCCTCTTAAACCTTGCCGGAAATGCGATCAAGTTCACGCAGGCGGGACATATCGAAATTGAGGTTTCCTGCCAGACCGATGGAGAGCATCCTTTTCTCGCGATCGGCGTCCGGGATACCGGAAGAGGGATTCCGCGAGAAAAGATGGCCTTAATATTCGAAGCGTTTCATCAAGTCCCAGGTGGAAAACCGCGCGGAAACCAGTCCGCAGGAACAGGACTCGGATTAACGATCAGCCAACGACTGGCATCCATGCTTGGCGGGACAATCGACGCCGAGAGCGAAGAGGGAAAGGGGAGCCGGTTCACCCTTCATTTGCCCGTCAGCGATACCGACTTGGAGTCGATGTCTCCCGTCGTCGAACTCGCGTTGCAGGATTCCTCACAGGAAACCATCGACAATCTGGATACGCACATCCCAGTCCGATTGCTCATCGCCGAAGACACGCGCGCCATCAGATTCATGTTGAAACGGATGCTGGAAAATCTCGTGATGTCGCTTGAGTTTGCGGAAAATGGCAGGGAAGCGGTCGAGAAAGCGGTGTCACAAACGAATTCCCCACAGGAATATGACATCGTCCTGATGGATATGCAGATGCCCGAACTCGACGGTTACGAAGCGACCCAGGAACTCCGCCGGGCCGGATTTGAACGTCCCATCATCGCGCTCACCGCTGGAGCCATGTCGGGAGACCGCGACAAATGTCTCGCTGTCGGGTGTACCGATTATCTGTCGAAGCCGATCGACCGCGATTCGCTCGTAGCAATGTTGGCCAAATACTCGGAATAGGTGCCAACGTCGTGAATCCACCAATGTTGGAAGGACTTCATGTCGTCGACGCATCCAAGGCTTGAGGGAGGCCTTCGACGATGGTCGGAAATTGCCGTTCGATCTTGAATTCCTCCCAGAGGCGTTGGCTTTGGCAGCGTTTCCCGAGCGACGGAGCATCCGGTTCCGCAAACAAGGGGGGCGGCGCTCCCACCAACTGGGCGAATGTTCCGTAGAACTCTCCTCGCTGGACGGGCCGTTCATCACTGACCAAGTAGAGCGGTGCCGCTTGAGTTTGGTCGGCGACGGTCAGAACGCACGACGCGGCGTCATCCACATGAATCAAGTTCAACCAGGCATCGGGCCGTCCCGATAACGGTTGCCGCTGACGCAGTTGTTCCGTTCGTCCAATCAGCCGTTGGGGGCCGTAAATCCCCGACAACCTGAGAATGGTCGCCGGGATCTGGGAGTCTCGAACCAATCGCTCAGCTTCGAGGCAGATTCGCCCCCCTTCACTGTTCGGTTCGCAAGGAGACTCCTCGTCGACCAGTTCTCCATGGTCCTGTCCGTAAACACTCGTACTGGAGATGTAGGTGAGCCTTCGAATTTTGGACGCCAAGGCTTTCAAGACATGTCCCAGCCCGGTGACGTAGACCTGCTGCTTGGAATAACTCCCCGATCGATCAAACCCCACGGCATACAGGCAACTGTCGACATTCGGGAGCGAGGAAAGAGAACCGGGGTCCATCACATCCCCCACAATTGGGGCGATTCGCTGTTCCTCAAGTCGGCGCGCGTGTTCGGGTGACCGCGTCAGCGCAAAGACTTGATCCCCCTGCTCCAACCAGCGCAACGCGACCCGTTTTCCCAGATATCCGCAGCCAATAATCAAACGATTGATGGTCTCGCTCCCAAGAATCAAGCGTCCCAAATCGGACCATCATCAACGCACGATAACCCGGGGACATACTCTATTTTAGCGAAGCCAGCGACTCTTGCATGAAATACCGCCTCCTCATCCATGCCGTGACCGATCAGTGCAATGGAAGATGAGTTACTGCAATCAAAGATTCCGGGATCCGTCAGGTCAAGACCGGCAGATGGATCGCGAACTTCGTTCCCCGGCCCACTTCACTTTCGCAGGTGATGGTTCCTTGGTGGGCTTCGACAATCTTGCGGACAGTTGGCAGCCCCAGCCCGCTGCCTCCCGGTTTGGTAGAAAAGAAGACCTGAAAGATTTTCTCCACCGCACCCGGAGCGATTCCGGTTCCCGTGTCCACAACCTCTAAGGAAACCGTATCCCCCTTGCGGTAAAGTTGAAGTTCAATAAGACCCCCATTGGGCATGGCCTGCATCGCGTTCTTAAACAAGTTCGAGAGGACATGCCGAAATAAGCGAGGATCGAGCCGCACTTTCGGCAGACTGCCGGCGAGATGTGGACGCAATTCGATCTTCGCTTGCTCCGCCTCCGCTTTGAAGAACTCCAGGAATTTCCGAACGAACTCCGCCAAATCGACCTCTTCCAGATGGAGTTCTCCCGCCCGGGCAAACTCCAGAAAGGAATTGAGAATCTCTTCGAGATGTTCACACTCCAGCCGGATTCGCTCCAGTTTGCGATGCGCCCGGTGAGTCGGATCGACCGCCAGTTGGACGAGGTCCTCAGAGAGTAAGTCAAGATTTAGCCGGATCGTCGAGAGCGGATTGCGGATCTCATGTGCCAGCCCCCCTGCCAGCGAAGCAATCTCATTGTACTGGAGCTGGAGGTGGTCTCGTTGACGTTCGAGGGATTGTTCACTCATGGCCATTCCGCTGACCGGGATTGGAGGTTTGTTTGAGACCCAATTTTTCGCGACAAACGTTCCGGACGGTATTCGCCGCAAATCTCCCTGCGAAAGGAGAGGGGAACTGTTTATCGCGGCACGCGACGTCCGTTAGAATAAAGGACGATCGTCCTGTCCCGCCATCGCGGCGCGCCAGATCGTGCAGTTTCCCTCGCAATGACCGGTGCCTCTCCTTCATTTTCCGTACTCGCATGTCTTCCGAACCTCCCAGCGACGAGTTGTTGCCGGATCCCGACAATGGTCAGGCCTGGTGGGGGAATTTTCTGGGAAGCTGGGCCATCAGTTTGTCGCTCCATGCGGCGATTCTCTTAGTCTTAGCGCTCATCATTTTGCCGATCCGCCCGGAAGATGGCACGAAGTTCATCGTGATTCGCACCGAGGCGACCCGCAACCCCACGCTGGAACCCGTCGACAACCTGGAGGTGACTCCAGAGGATCTGACGAAGGGGGACCTCAACGACCTGGCATCACTCGCAATTCCCACGAAGCTGATTTCTCCGGAGCCGAGTGCCGTCGAGGTCGATGTCGACCAGCAGGAGCTTCAATGGCAGATCGAAGCCCGGGAATTCCTCGGACAATCGCACGCTTTGGGAGATCTAGCCGGACGGACGAAACAGGCTCGCACGATGCTGGCGCGAGCCTACGGGGGGTCCGCTGCGACGGAGGCCGCTGTCAACAATGGTCTCGAATGGCTCAAACGCCACCAACGGGACGACGGCAGTTGGAGCTTTGACCACCGTGTCGATAGCTGCGACTGCGGGAACCCCGGCAACCTGGGACGGGCGACCGTCGCGGGGACAGCGATGGCGATGCTCTGCTTCATCGGCGCAGGCCACACTCATCAGGAAGGGGACTACCAGCCCGAGATGCGCAAAGCTTTGTCGTTCCTGAAGCAGGAAGCCGTGAAAGCGAAGGAACCCGGAGATCTCAGGCAACTGCCCAGCGGCAACTTTCGCATGTACGGTCAGGGACTCGTGACCATCGTCCTCTGCGAACTCTATGGGCTGACACGCGACCGCGAAGTCGGGGCAACTGCCCAGGCGTGCTTGAATTTCATTGTCTCCGCTCAGCACCCGCAAAATGGAGGTTGGCGATACGGCTTCCAGGATGAGGAAGGGGATACATCCGTGGTCGGTTGGCAGGTGATGGCACTGACCAGCGGACGGATGGCCCGGCTCAGCGTTCCATCAAGATCACGAGATCTGGTCCGCCGATTTCTTCAGGATGTCCAACTGGAGCAGGGAGCCTACTACGGCTACGTCAAACCCGAGAAGAAAGCGTCCACAACGGCCATCGGACTCCTCTGCCGGATGTATCTCGGCTGGGGCCCCGAGAAGGAACAATTGCACAAAGGGGTCGAGTATCTGAGTGGGATCGGTCCGAGTCCCAACAACATGTATCACAACTATTATGCGACCCAGGTTCTTCACCACTGGGGCGGGGAACTCTGGGAAAAGTGGAACCGCCAGATGCGGGAGCAACTTCTCAGCACGCAGGACCAGAGCGGACACGCCGCCGGGAGTTGGGCGCCTCGCGACCCTCACGCCGGTGCCGGCGGGAGGCTCTACATGACCACCCTCGCGATTCTCACACTCGAAGTCTACTACCGGCATCTGCCACTCTATCAGCGGCGATCGACCAACAACGATTTCTGATTGCATTGAGGATTTTGTGTGGATAGTGGTTAGTGCCTGAAAGGGACTTGGAATCCGTCTTTTCTTTTGTCAATCGGAAGCCAGCTTCCTGTTTCCATCAACAAAGTCGGTCGCCTCTCAGGTCCGGCAGGCTCCGATCCCGTGTCCAGTTCAAAACCGCAGGCCCGAAGGGACGACAGAACCGTCGGCAAAGATTGATTCTGCCGGCCCTCCAGGCCTCGCGTATTTTCTGTCGGCGTGACCGTGGACTGCCGTCCACGGCTGGGGTTCTTTCGCCCCTCCGGGACTGTCCTTGTTCCGTGCTTAAGAGACTTTCGCGACTGATCTCATGAAGAGTGACGCATTCCCAAGTCGCCGTCAGTTCCTATGTAGCTCCCCAAGGGAAAACAGAGAAGGCGTTCGGACGAAGGAGTCTGACCGCTGGGACAGGGTTGCCTCTCAGGGCCGGAGGCCCGGCAGAACGTCAGCCGGAGCCGGCAGGCTCCGGTCCCATGTCCAGTTCAAAACCACAGGCCCGAAGGGCCGACAGAACGGTCGGCAAAGATTGATTCTGCCGGCCCTCCAGGCCTCGCGTATTTTCTGTCGGCGTCACCGTGGACTGCCGTCCACGGCTGGGGTTCTTTCGCCCCTCCGGGACTTTCCTTGTTCAATGACTAAGAAACTTCCGCGACTGATCTCATGAAGAGTGACGCATTCCCAAGTCGCCGTCAGTTCCTATG
>JAGQQQ010000388.1 GCA_020426125.1 Planctomycetaceae bacterium | reverse complement strand
TGATGAACTCGCACAACTGTTCGTCGACCTAAGCGGTGATCTTGGGGGGAGAACCGCCGGCATGCGGAAGAGGAACCGCCGAACCGGTTTCCTTTCGTCGTACGATCAACTGACGAATCCACCGGACATTGACTCCAAAGACTTGGGCAATCTCGGATTGAGCAAATTCTCCCTTGTCGACAGCCTACATCACATGTTCCCGAAACTCCATGGAATGGGGTTTCATCATCCACGTCTTCCCTGAAAGATTTCCTGGCTCTGCCAATGACTCGATTTTACACTCCCCTCACCAAACACAAACAACAGGCCTATCTGGGATTGATACGCTCTAAACGGTGTGGAAAAGTGGCAGTGTCCCATTAGGACATAAACATGGAATTGAAGATCAACCACCGGAAGGTGAGGATCGTGCATAACAGACACATCCACCAGGAAACCTGTTGTGCCTGTCGGTATTGTCGCAGCAGATAGAGAAGCGATGCCGCGATCGCCGTTGCGATGGCCTTGAACGCGACAAGAGCGACCGGATCATCAATCAACCCGCTGGCGAACGGGTTCAACTCCCGCATCTGGCCGGACTGCCAAGCAAGGATCGTCCAGATCAAATCGAGCCCTGACAGAACGATCACGAAGGCCACACAGCGATTGACCATCTGAATGGCATCGGGAGCGGGGTTGAGGATGACGCCATTTCTGGCCAGATTCGGGTCCGGGCGAAACTGCAGCACGTGACCGAAGGCAACAACCGAAAGAACCATCCCGAGCAATGTCAAAGGGTAATTCAAAGACGCGACTTGGTGCTGGGAACGAATCTGGTCAAAGTTCTTTTGCTCCACATCTTCAATGGGGCGAAGAAACGAATCCGCGCGCTCGCGAAGCTCTGGAGGAACTGAAAGGGAGAGTAGAAAGTCTTCCCAGAGCCGAAAATTGGAGGATTCGGGGAGGGACTCAAGCATCTCGTCAATCAACTCCTCCGGATTCGGCCGTCCTGCCAGAAATCTCGTGAATGGGTAGCCAAAGTCACTATCCCCGGCCAAGACCGGCTCGTCATGATTCAGATGGATCAGGACGCCTCCTTCCCAGAGACTTCGTTCCAGCTTCCGCATCAAGGACCGGGGCGTCTTGCGTGAACGTCCATCCTCCTCGATGACCGAGAACTGGCTGAGGGGAATCGCCATTCCGTTGATCAGGAGGTTCCCATTTCGAATCTCCAATTCATAGGGCGAGGCAACATAAATTCCATTCAAAAAGACGAACCCCTCTTCAATTTGAACGGCAACAAAATCGTGCGATCCCTCGATCGACCGTGAGGGTTTTTGCTCCAAGGTTTCTACGTCCGATTGAACAGGCAGACTGACATCCTCACTCGCGACTTCCTCATTCGCGAATGCCAGCGTCGTGCACCCCAGCGTCGCAAAGAACGAAAGGAAGAGTGCGATCGATCGCGGGGAGCAGTTCAAGAGGATTGGCATTTCGTTCAATCACTTCAGGTTGGAGATGGCCTTGGAACCCCAGACGATTGTTGAAGGATCGAAATTTCTTTTGAGAATTTCCCCTTCCCGGACAAAGCACAGAACTCCGCTATCAACAACGAGCCCCGTGCAATCGAGACTGGAACCTTTGGAACCTGCGCCCTTGGTCTTTAACAACGCCTCGGCTGGAACCCATTGGAGAAGGACAACACAAGGGGCCATTGGGGAAAGGCCATTCGAAAGGGGACCGGAAACACCGCCCCGGTCATCCCGTCTCAGCCCCCATTCCCAATTCTGGATGGACACCGGTTTTGACGGGAGCCGTGAGAATCCTGCACAGTAGCGGCTCCGAAGGACGACCAACCCGGCTCCAAGCAGGCGGATCTCTCCCGTTTTTCCGGAGGTCAAGCCGTACGCCCTGAAACTTACGTGGAACAACTGCTCTCGGAAGACTGGTTCCACGGCATTTTGGCCAACACCATCGCCATTCCACAGGTGTCCGTAATCCCAGCAAACATCAGCCCGGCTCCAACAAAGGCCGAGAGCCCGGCGAAATAGGGATGGACCGTTAATGCCAGAATGGCACCGAACAGGATGATCGCTCCCGCCACGATTCGAACCTGTCGCTCAAGGGACATGACTTTTTTGCCACGTTCCACCGGCAATCCAGAAGCGATCCAGGATTCCGTTCCCCCTTCAACATTGACCACGTCCTCATAACCTGCCGCTTGAAATTTCTGACAAGCTTTCGCTCCGCGGCTTCCGGACTTACAGATGACGTACAGCGTATCCGTAACGGACCCATTTCGGGCTTCCATGAATTCAGAGGGTTTCAAGGTGTCCAGGGGAATGTTGCGGGCAATGGTCGCGTGGACTTCCTGAAACTCCATCGGTGTGCGGACATCGATCAAGTCGACGGCCTTTTCATCATGAAGCTCCTTCAGCTGTTTTGGAGAAATTGATCGCGTGGTCGACATATCGACTCCCTGATTTTTCGGAAAACCTCGCGGGGCAACGAGGCAATGATAAATGGATTCTCTGACTGAACATTGAAATTGGTACGCGTCCATTATACGAATTTTCTTCCGGATTGTTGTCGAATGACGATCGGATTCCGGTTTGGTCGGTCAGTCGGGGACGAGTTGGGTCAGGAACGGTTGGCT
>JAGQQQ010000387.1 GCA_020426125.1 Planctomycetaceae bacterium | reverse complement strand
CACGAGAACACAACTTTCGAGAATAGCTCTACTCAGTAAGATATACGCTGTTCAGTAGACGAATCGCCGCACTGTTGAGATTCCGCAGTCACTTCAGGAAGCCCATCCAAAAATCCAAAACCACTAGCAGAGATACCACAACCAATCACCGTGGGACATGGTGCTGTCGCAATCCGGCCAGAGTGAGCAGCGACTCTTTCGGAGGAACATCACTTGGATTGACGGAGAAGCAAAGCAGGAACAGGGCCCAAAACTCATGGGCAAGGAGTGCGCTCGTAGTCGATGTCATGCCTCTTCGACGACTCTCTTTCTTTCAGACTCGGTTGCCTGAATGTTGGCGATGGTGCGTCTGAGACTTTCTCGGCACTCGCTCAATGCCCTTTCGACTTTTCCGATGGCTTGATAACACGCCGCGGACGCACTTTGAATTTTCGACTGGACCATCCAGTCCACGATCAGGCCGTCGAAAAAGTAGTCTGCGAATGTTGAAAATCCACCAATGTCATCCAGTGAAAGATGCAGCCGCTTGTCGGCATCCGCCAATTCTTCTCGAAACTTCCGCAGTTTGTGTTGAGCAAAACGAGCTTGCCGCTTTGCCGCATCAATCTTGGAATGTTTTGCTAACGTCGTGAGCGTCCCCCCCCCGAGCATGTCCCAGGTCCCCCAGTTCTCAGCTGAACGAAGCTCAGACTTGACTTGCTCCAGAGAATTCAGTGCGATTTGGCCGGCTTCGACCGCTTCCTGAAGTTCTTTCTGATCGGCTTGGAGATCTCCCAGCTTTTCTGACAAGTTCAGAAGAACCGGTGAAACCTGATGGTTGGCCTGGGAAAGAAGTTGCTCCTTCCGGGCCACGAGGTTGTGATAATCGTCTTCAACGTTGTCGAGGTTCTCAAGCTGACTCTCAAGCCTCTGAACGTCCTGCTGGATATCTTGGACAGCTTCCTTGCTCTCCTCATACTTCAGCTTGGCGGCAAGAAATTCCTGCTTTTCGACTTCCAGTTTTTCCGACTTCGTGCCGATGATCGAGTAGAAAATTCCGGTGAGGCTCAACCCTTCCAGATGATCCACATCGACTTTCTCCTCGTTGAGAATCTGCTCGTGCCGCTGACACTTTTGAGTCTCCTGAGCCAGCATCGCTCGTGACTCCTTGAGCATCGATTCGAGCTTTTCCTTCTCGCGGAGACGTTCTTTCACAAGCAGCAATTGTCTGTGAATGTCGTCAAGCATGGCTGAGTCCTACGGTCTGCGTCGTGTCCTGTTCACCTGCCTCAACGCAAAACGACAAAGGCAAGCTCAAAGTAATCCAAGAAATCCTTGCGACCCGCATAGATACCACATCCAATCACTAGGGGACATGGTGACGTCACAATCCTGCTCAAAATGAGCAGCGACTCATTTGGAGGAACATGATGTGGATTGACAGAAAAGCAAAGCGGGAACTCATCGGCAAGGCAGGGGCGATCCTGGAACAGGCCAAAAATGGCGAGCAACGAGAACTGCCTGACGAAGAAAAATGGGAGTTCGACGCTCCGCACTACCATGCAGAGAAAAACACCGAGGTTGAGTTTGAGGACTGACATCTGTGGATGTTTCAGAAAACCTCGTCCGTGTGTTGCTGGGGAGGTTTTTCTGTTTGATAGACAACGAACATCACGAGAAATCGTTGGAATCTGATGCCTTGTTGGAATATGCGAAGTCAACGACGACATCCACTGACCGCATCAGCCAGACACCTAGCCCAGTTAGAACGGCGTAGAGAACAATCACGACAAATGAGTCTGACACCAGTGCCATCGCAGACAGACCGCTCACGACGCCGTAAAGAGCGAGTAGGAATCCGCTGACACGTACGAGGAATCCGAATAGGTCTTGATACTTGTTGTTTCCGGATACATTCATGGGTTTCCGCACTGATCGATGGCATGTTTTCCGTGGTGTCGTGCCTACATACTTCCAGGAAAATCCTCATCAGACAACCCATCGCCTCCCGTGCTTGGGAATTTTGGGCAAGGGACATTATAGACACCGACGAGTTCATCACGGAGCAGGAGGCTCTCAACTGGCTCAATATTGGCGTTGCTGAGGCTCTCAAAGTTCCATGGAACAGGAAGCAAGAGGTTTCGTGACCATGTTTCGGTTCGCAGTGCGACCATGCCCAGACCGCCGAAACGTGTCGGCGACTTGCCAATGGCTGTGCGAGTTTGTTCATGTTTGTGCATCAAGACGGCGTCTCGCCCACGAACAACGCCGCGGAACAGTCGCTACGAGAGTCGGTGACTTTCCGCAAGCTCAGCTTCGGGACCCAACGGCAAACCGGTAGCCAAAACCTCGCGATCGTCCAGTCCGTCACCGAAACCTCCCGGCGCCTCGGCTAGCGCCCCTTGATCTATCTCACGACCGCCATCGAAGCCACCTTCCAGAACCAACCCATTCCCCAACTGCTCCCACCACCATGACCGCACTGTGAACGGTTACGTTGCGGCATGCATTCCGCGATGATCTTTCCTTCGGGCAGTTCAATCGCCGCGGACAGCGTCGTGGTGCCATAACTTTCTTCATCATGCGGAAGTGGCAAGTTTCATCCCGGATACCTGGGCAGACTTTTTTGAGTCCGATCGAGCGTTTGAATCTGGCTCTTCTCATCGCAGTAAGGAACCCACACATTTTTGGGAGGATTCCAATCCAGACCGACCACGTCGACCAGTTTCTCAACGAAATGTTGTCGTGGGAGAGCTTGAATGTTTTCGTCGGATGCGGTTTCAAACCATTGTCTCGAGAGACTCGTTGAACGGTGGCTTTGCTGACGCCGACAGCTTTGGCCATCGTCCACGTGATCATTGCGTCTCGTTCTTCGGTGCTTCCCGTGTCGTCTTGCGAACGATCTCAGCTTCCCACTTCGAACGCACTGACGGTTTGCGACCGCCGCGTGGGATATCCTGTTCCCGCACAACGCGACGTGACAAACCAATTCCGCCACTTCCCGACAGTCGGTTCGGAAATCTCCAACTGTGCGGCGATGGTTTCGTTATCGCAACCGTCCACGGCCAACAAGACAGTCTGCGCTCGCAACACCAATCGAGCCGGAGTCTACTTCCCACGCGACGACTTGGTGAGCGTGGTCCGTTCCTGTTCCGTCAATTCCATCTGGATTGCTTTCCGCATCAAATCAGTTCCTGATGGAGAGTGAAACACCGCAACACGGATGTCAGACCGAAAATTCAACGGTTTTCAGTGACACGACACTAGCCGCGAATTTCAAAGATCCCTTCGATCTCTACGGAGATATTCCCCGGCAGCGAGCCCATGCCAACGGCGCTCCGAGCGCCGACACCGTCTTCGCCAAACAACTCCCGGAACAGTTCGCTACATCCGTTGATCACTGCGGGATGCGTTTGGAAATCCGGGACGGCGTTGACCATCCCCAGCAGCTTGAGGACACGCGAAATCCGGTCGAGATCGCCCAGATAAGCTTTCAGGCTGGCGAGCATGGCAAGGCCCGTTATCTTCGCCGCTTCTCGGGCTTCTTCCTCGGTGAGATCGGAGCCAACCTTGCCGGTGATCAAGGTCTTATCTGGACGGAGCGGACCATGACCAGAGACGTAGAGCACATTGTCGATTTGGACCACTGGTTTGTAGATCCCGCCCGGCTTAGGGACCGGAGGAAGTTCCAGTTTCAGTTCTGCGAGTTTTGCTTCCGCACCCATGGTGTTCGTCTCCAGTGAAGAGAATTTCTTGCTGGCTCCCGTCGCTGGAAACTCGTTCCTGACGGGGACCACGATTGTTTCAAGAGACGCAGGATAGTCCCTGCGGAAGGGGAATTGAACCATCCGCGAAATCGTCCAGTCAGCGTCTTTGAAATTGGTCGTCTTCCCCCCAGCGAGAAGCGAGAGTGACGTCGATTTCCAACTGGTCACAGATGCGGGCCACGACAAAGTCCACCAGATCAGCAATCGATTGAGGAAGATGATAAAATCCGGGCATCGCGGGGAGAATCACGGCTCCAGCGTCGGACAGGGTTTTCATGTTCGCCAGTTGAATACTTCCGAGCGGGGTCTCGCGAGGGACAATGATCAGCTTGCGACGTTCCTTGAGATGGACATCCGCCGCGCGGTGGATCAGGTTGCCGGAAATCCCCTGAGCGATGCTGGAGAGCGTTCCCATCGAACAGGGACAGATGGCCATGCCTGCCGTCCGAAACGAGCCACTGGCGATCCCCGCAGAGTAGTCCCGGTAGTCGTGGACAAACACCTTGCTTTGTGGAGGTAACTCTCCCGTTAGTTCGGGAAAGATAGAGCCGCCGGAACTCAATAATGTGTCCACGTCCGGTTTGCCCGATACCAATGTGACTCCCAATTCGCGTTCCAAGACCTGTCCCGCGGCTGGGCTAATCACGAGATGGGTCTCCCGTCCCTGCTTCATGAGCACATGCAGCAGGCGGATGCCATAAATGGAGCCGCTGGCTCCCGTGATGGCCAGAACAACTGGTCGGGACATTCGGAGTTTCCTGTAACAATGAACGCTGGAGAAAGAAACAAGTCGGAACGAACGGCCACAGCGACGTGCGTCCGATTGCTTCGGGAGAATTCTAGCCAATTCTCGGATCTGGCGACGGAGAAAACCCGGTTTGCTATCCTTCTCCACGGAACCTTGAACGACTCAACACGGAAGACACCATGCAGCGCCGTTCCCTCGGAAAGACCGGACTTGAACTTCCCATCCTCGGTTTTGGAGCCTCTTCGCTGGGGCAGGAGTTTCGCGAAGTCGACCTGTCCGAAGCCTTGGCGTCGGTCCGCGTCGCGCTGGACTGTGGAATGGACTATATCGATACATCTCCGTATTACGGGCGAGGCACCTCTGAAGTTCTCCTGGGATTCGCCCTCCGAGATGTGCCGCGTGATTCCTACATTCTGAGCACGAAACTCGGGCGATATGCGCCGAGCCATTTCGATTTTTCCGCCAAACGGGTGGCTGAGAGCATCGACGTCAGCCTGGAGCGGATGGGCCTGGAGCACATCGACATAGTCTTCTGCCACGATATCGAGTTCGTGGAGATGCAGCAGATCGTGGACGAGACGTTGCCGGCACTACGCAAACAACAGGAACAGGGAAAGGTCCGCTACATCGGGGTCAGCGGATACCCCATGAAGATGTTCAGATTCATTCTTGATCAAACGGACTTGGACTGCGTGTTGTCCTACAACCACTACACCTTACAGAACACGATGTTCGCCGATCTGATTCCGTACCTCCAAGAGAAGGGAGTCGGGGCGATCAATGCGGCTCCATTTTCCGCGCGGCTGCTGACAAACGCGGAGTTGCCGCCATGGCACAAGTCGACGCCGGAGGTTCGCGAGGTGTGTGCCCGGGCGGCAGCCCATTGCCGCGAAGCGGGTTCCGATCTGGCCAAACTTGCATTGCAGTTTTCCGTCGCCCACCCCGACATGGCCTCTTGCGTCACCGGAAGTGCGAACCCCAACCGGATCCGTCAATGGGCCGAATGGCTTCAAGAACCCGTCGACCAGCAGTTGCTGAACGAGGTTCAGGAAATCCTTGCAC
>JAGQQQ010000386.1 GCA_020426125.1 Planctomycetaceae bacterium | reverse complement strand
CCGGCCCTCCAGGCCTCACGTTTTCGATGTTGGTCTGACCGTGGACTCCCGTCCACGGCTAGGGGTCTTTCGCCCCTCCGGGGCTGTCTTCGGGGAGTGCCCAAGACACACTGGGCTCTGATCAATGGGGCTTGACGGTTTTCCCTGTCTCCTCAACTCAACGACGTTTTTCAAATGGCGACAGGGAGATAGTCCCGGTGCAGGCTCAGGACATAGGTAACACAAACGGCGACCTGAAATAGGGGCGCACCATGTGCACATAAAAATCTGAAGGACTCTAAAGAGAAATTGCCGCAATCTGATCCAGTAAGTCGGCGACCTCTCCAGCCGCATACGGGCGAGCGAGAGTTTGCATGGCCTGTGACGTTGATGCCAAGACGGCGTCATCGTTGATGCACGTTTGCAATGCCAGATGGATTCGAACCGCAAATGTGTCGTTTGGCGTCTCTTCGACAATGGTCGCCGCACTTCGGTCCACGAAATACTGGGCATTGCGAAATTGGTGGTCGCGGATCGACCCCGGAAATGGCACCAGAATCGCCGGAATTCCCGCACAGGCCAGTTCCGCGAGTGTTGTCCCTCCCGCTCGACTGATCGCCAGAGTGGTTCGTCGATAAATGTCCGGGAGATCGGGGAAGAAGGGAGCCACCTTGGCGGGGATTCGCAGTTGCCCATAGAGTCTCGCCGCTTCTTCACAACTGTCGGCGGGAGCCTGATGGATGACGTCCCAGCCATCAAAAAGCTCGGGCGAACACTGGACCACGGTCGTCATCGCCTCACTCACTGCCCGGCTGCCTTGGCTTCCCCCGAGGACAAGGAGGGTCTTCGACGATTTGGGTTGTGGCCGGGCCTCCGCAAGTTCTGCGATCTGTCGGCGGACCGGGTTTCCCGTCTCGCAAACACCGGTGACGGTTGATGGAAAGCTGACGCAGGTTTCCGTCGCCAGCCTTCGCAAGACGGACGTGGCCTGACCGAGAACGGCATTCTGTTCCAGTAAGACAATGGGAACACCCAACGAACGGGCGGCAAGGATCCCCGGCACGCTCGCGTAGCCACCTGTTCCGAGAGCGATGGCGGGCCTTCTGGTACGGATGGCATCGCGTGCCCGTTGAAACGGTTTCCACAACGACCAAGGGCGGCGGACCATCGCTCTTCCAGTAGGGGCGGCGAGAGGAATGGCATCGAGCGCCCAATCCGTCAGCACATTCGCATCAATTCCACGCGAAGAGGTGAGGCAGAGGATTTCCCGGGGAGGGTGGAGTCGCTCTCGCAGTTCCTCGACGACCGCCAAGGCCGGATACAGATGCCCTCCGCTTCCTCCGCCACAGACAATGAGATTCCATTCAGGCGGGGAGGGCATCGGGCAACGGCATGTCATGGGACGAGTGAGCGGAATTCGAGTCGCTGTGTAGCGTGTCACCGTTGTTCGTCGCTGGCAAGCGCGTCAGCCCCAGAATCATGCCGACCATGAGACAACTGGTGACGAGGCTACTGCCGCCGTAGCTGAGAAAGGGATGCGGAATCCCTTTCGGGGGGACGAGGGCCAAGACCACGGCGATATTGATTGCGGCCTGGAGGACCAGTTGGAGCAACAGCGTCTGTGAGACCATAGACGCAAACGATTTTTCGGGAAGTTGGCGGATCCGTTTGGCACAGACGTAATAGAATCCTGCCCAGAGACCGACGATTCCCAGCGTGCCGATGAGACCCAGTTCTTCCCCGACCACGGCGAAGATGAAGTCCGTGTTCGCTTCCGGCAGGAAGCTGAGTTTCTGGTTTCCTTGTCCGAGTCCGGTGCCGTGCCAACCGCCGACCCCCAGCGTCGTCAGGGATTGTTGAATTTGATAAGGCGCTTGCTCCGGCCGTTGCCAGGCATCGAGAAACCCGCGGATTCGCGCCAGTTGATACGGCTTTAACGCCAACAGCATCGTTGCCGCAGGGATTGCCAATCCCCCAGCAATGACGAAATCGATGATGGGCCACCCACTGACAAAAAGCAACAAGACGCAGGCCATGCCGATAAACAGGGTCGTCCCGAGATCTGGTTGAATCAGGATCAGCCCGAGTGTGACGGCCATCAACAGTCCATGGAGAACCAACTCCAAGAGTCGCGACCCTTGTCGCTTTGCGAACCAGCAGCGGACGACGGCCAACATCAGCGGAAGAGTAACTTTCGCCATCTCCGAGGGTTGAATGGTGAGCGGTCCCACGCGGAGCCAGCGTTGAGCGCCGTTGACGGTTTTCCCGAACCCAGGCATCAAGACGAGAACCAATCCCGCGATCGTCCCCAAGAAGAGCAGGGGAGCGAGTCTGGGCCACCAGTGGTGGGGGAGAAGTGCTGAAACTGTCGCCGCACTCAAGCCGATTGCCACGAACAGCAGGTGCCGGGAAAGGAAGATTTGTTCGGTGTCACTGGGCCGGGCGGTCATGCTGGCGCTGAAGACCATCACTGTCCCCACGGCCAACAGCATCCCCGCGAAGATCGCGGGAGTACCCTCAAATTCCGGTTGTGGAACATCGCAGTCGGTCATTGTCAGTCACTTTGCAAGTTTGATCGACCAAGCGGGACCAAATTCCCTGTTTTCCTCCCGGCTTCAAAGCAACTCATTCAAATGGCACAATTGCCAGACCTGCCAACTTGGTCAGACTTCTCGTGGGTTGTGTGATCGAAATGGATGCGGCAGAATTTGCCGAAGCAGCCGGAACGACATTAAAACAAGGGCCGACGTGTTCCGATACGAGGGAAGAGTGTCTTCCCTCAAGACGGGCTTTGATCGACCAACGTGAACCTCATGCATGTATTCCGGATTCCATCCATCTTGCTGATTTTTATCGCAATCCCGAATCTTCTGTCTGCTGCGGACGCGACTTGGTACCGGGACGTGAATCAAGCCTGGAGGGACGCGGAGCGGACGAAACGTCCGTTGTTATTCCACTTCGGAGCAAAATGGTGTGCTCCCTGCCAGAAAATGGAGCAACTGACCCTTCATCAACCGGGGGTCCGCCAAGCCCTTTCCGTATCGGTCATTGGTGTCAAAGTGGATGCGGATGAAAATCCTGCCTTATTAAAGAAGTTTGGCATCGAACGACTTCCCACGGACGCCGTCGTTGAGCCGAGCGGGCAAATGCTGTTGATCACCAACGGCTTCAAAACCGAACAGGAATATCTGCAATTCATCATGCGGGGACGGACACGGTACGCCGAAGTCGTTCCTCGGAGGGAACTCGCCTCGCAATCTCCGGTCACCGGCCAGAGTTCCGAAAACTCAAGCCCGGAGGCATTGCTCATGCTCGATGGGTACTGTCCGGTGACATTGAGCCGCCGCCGCGAATGGCGCCGAGGCCAGACGGCCGTTTCGACAATTTACAAAGATCAACGCTACGCCTTCGTTTCTGAGGAAGCAAAACAGGAATTCTTAAATCATCCTGAACGCTATGCTCCCCAGTTTCTGGGATGTGATCCCGTCGTCGTTTGGAATACCGACCGTGCCATTCCGGGGTCCGTCGAGTTCGGCGCCTATTATGACAATCTGTTATATCTGTTCTCCACGGACGAGACGCGTCACCAGTTTAAGTCTAACCCAGATAAGTTCTTGACGACCAAAGTCGTACTCAGTCCAAACGAAATTGAGAGGGTTTATCGATAGCCGAGTCCCGGACAAACGCCCCAATCACATTTTCCAATCGGGGGATTCGTGAGGCCTGTTACGAATAGTGAACAAGGAGGAGTTTTAGCGATCGCGCTGTTTTGGTGATTGAAAGTGTCTTTTGGGAAACATCTGTCGATTTGACTCAGGGGACGGGTGACGTACCGTTTGGGAAACCAACGCCAGTTCTTCCGAGGCCTGCACTCATGGTGTCCCCCTCTACCCAATCCCCTTTTCGCTCATTCGAGGTTCCATCGACCCACCCGATGGATTCTTCCCGTCTTTTGAGAGGCCTGCTCACACTCGTTCAACAGAGTGAGGAGGACTCCTCTGAGTCGGCTCAGAGCACCGTCATTTCGGTGAAGGTCCTCCGCCGGTTGTTGTCCGCGATCCATTTCCGAGACGCTCGGACCGTGAAACACTGTCGAAGGGTCGGTCTCATCAGTGTCGGTATCGCCTCGCGCCTGGGGTGGGATAAAGAAGATCGCCGGATTATTGAAATTGCCGCGTTGTTACATGACTTGGGCAAGATCGGCATTCCAGACCATATTCTGGCCAAACCTGGAAAACTGAGCCCGGATGAGGCGGAGTTCATCGCGTCACATCATCGTGTTGCGTTGAATCTGATGCAGGCCTGTCGCGTTCATCCCGGTGTCATCGAGATCATTGCGCAGTCACATGGATTGAACGATGAAGACATTGAGGAGCGGAGCGCACTCGGCTTGGCGGCAAGAATACTCGCCGTGGCGGACGCTTACGATTCGCTGACCTCGCGACAGTCTTATCGAGCCGCGTTCAGCCGCTGGGAAGCGCTGAAGATCCTCGACGAACAGGCGGGAAAGCAGTTCGATCGCAACGTCGTCGCAGCGCTGGGACGTTGGCTTGATGGGCCCGAAGCCGCCGCCTTGGCGGATGAAAAGGCCGCTGAAGTCTCGATCCAGGTCAATGCTCCCATTGACATGGAGGCCCGCGTGGGAGCATCACAACTGTGTTTGATTTTTAATTATCTCTATCTTCTGGAAACGCTCTACGAGGCTTTCTATATCGTGGATCTTCATCGGAGGGTGGCCATCTGGAATTCCGGGGCTGTCCGACTGTTTCAAAAATCCACCGCCAGCGTCGCTGGGAAACCGTGGCGGCGGGGACTCGTGTGCAGTCATTCCACTTTAACGGATCCCATGGAAGCCGCTTTCACGTCGGGACAGCCGCAGTGTCACCGAATGAAGGTCGTGGACTACGAACGGGGGGAACGGGAAGTTGATGTCCAGTCGCTTCCGGTCTTCGGCAAGGATGAACAAATCATCGGCGTGGCCGAATTGGTGTGCGACGTCAAACAGAGCAAGCAGAACCGTGGACAGTTTCGGTCGCTACAAATGGCCGCGACTCGCGATGCCCTGACGAACGTTTTCAATCGGGGAGAACTGGAAAACAAACTCAATGAACTCCACGCGAATTGGTCCGCCGATCCGAAGCAGATCTTCTCCGTCGTGTTTATCGACCTGGACCACTTCAAACAGATCAACGACCG
>JAGQQQ010000385.1 GCA_020426125.1 Planctomycetaceae bacterium | reverse complement strand
AGTCTTCGATGGTCGTCGGAAGCTCCAAGTCAGAGAGAAACCGATACTCTCCGGATCCCACAAACAGTCGAACAACCGCTTTCTCGCCATGGACTGTCGGAAACGTGCTCACTCGCATTTCCACAGATTCCCCGGTGTCCCGAATCCGTCCCTCCTGGGGGACGTCCGTACGGTAGGTCAGCAGATTCGACAAGACCTTGAGCCGCGAGATGACGTTTTGGCCGTTCCTCGGAAGGGACCCGACCGGTTGAAGAACCCCATCAACCCGTTGAAGGATGTCCAGGACTCCTGGTTCCGCCCCAGGGAGGAAGTGAATGTCGCTCGCTTTGGAAGCCTGAGCGAATTCGATCACCTTCTCCACCGCCTGGACGGCAAACCGCTCGTCCGTTGGGTGGAGATCACTCAAGAATGCTGGTGCCCTCGACTCGATGGGTTGCGTCATAATAAAGCGAATTGTCTTGTTTTCCTGGGAAATCGGCAATCTTGGCCGTGTCGGATTCAGGGAGGGTCCGTCTGGAGAAAACGACCGTGTCGCACAGGGGGTTCGATGATAAAGTCCGCTGGCGGCGTTCGTCATCCGAAACGATCTCCTTCGGATGTCAGGGCTCCTTTCAGACCGGTACGACGGCGTGCCGAGAGCGTTCGATGGACTTATCCCCGAGGCGGACACGTGGTCAAATTCACTTCGCTTTCTCGCAATGTGTTGACAGGGATCCTGCTTACGTCAAGCCCCCTGTTCGCTGATGGACCAAAACTCCGGCGTCCCGTTGCTCCTCAGGAGATTCGACTGACAGCTGCAAAACTGGAGACCGAGGATGGTTCTCCCGTGATTGTTCAAGGAGTCCCCAATTTTCCCGCTCCGCAGGACCAATTTCTTTCCCTGATGCCCCAGAACGGCCTCGATGGCTGGACAATCCAAGAGGGGCGAACCGGGACCTGGGTCAATGAGGACGGGGAGATCCGATGCATAGCGCTCGGCGGAGGGTGGCTCCGGACGGACAAAGAGTACAGCGATTTCGTATTGCGTTTTGAATATCAGTTGCAGCCCGGAGGAAACACGGGAATCGGACTGAGATGTCCCAGCGTGGGGAATCCGACGTTCACCGGAATCGAAATTCAGCTGCTCGACGACGGAGCATCCAAATACGCCCAGCTTCGGGAAGATCAGTACACCGGCAGTATCTATTACCAGGTTGCCGCGCAGCGGCGGGCAACGCTACGTCCTCCCGGAGACTGGAACGCCTGCGAGATTCGATGCATTGGCGACCAACTGCGGGTCGAGATCAATGGAGAAGTTGTCAACGAGGTGAATCTGGCGACGGTTTCCCAAAAGGAGGGAGAGCCTCAATCGGAATCCCCGTTGGCGAATCGACCTCCTGTGGGGCACATTGCCCTGCAAAGCCATTCCACCCAAGTTCGGTTTCGCAAAGTCGAAGTCTTGGACTTGGCCATTGAAACGTCGAGCGGGCTGCGATATGTCGATCTTGCCAGTGGCCAAGGAGAACCAGTCCCAGGTGAGGTCGCGGGAACGGTCACCGTGCATTACGTGGGACAACTCCTGGACGGCAAACGGTTCAGCGACAGCCGCGAATTGGGCCCGCCGGTGACCGTGGGACTGAAGGACGCGATCCTTGGTTGGGAAGAAGGATTACGGGGAATGCGTCCGGGGGGACGGCGACGGCTGATTGTTCCCCCCAGCCTCGCCTATGGTTCCGAAGGGTACGAAAAACTCATCCCGCCCGATGCGACCCTCGTTTTTGAGGTCGAATTGGTCTCGTTTGCCCCGGCCAGCGGAGTTGTCGATTGACGTGTGTTGATTTGGCACCTTTAATGGACGAGAGTCCATAGACTTTTCAAGATGATGGCTCGCTGATTTGCGGGCCGTGGTCTTTTTTCATTTCGTTCGTCTATTTCGTGTCAAGGCCCGCCGATGAGTGCATCGTCGCCGAAAGAGTCTCCCTGTCCCGATTGTGGGGAGATGGTCCGTGTGAATTCCCTCCGCTGTTGGAATTGTGGCGGGTTCATGAATCCCGAAATGGAAAAGAAGTTCATGGAGATGCAGGCCAAGCCGTCGGCCCCCATCTTGAGTGAGCTTCCCCAAGCCGAAATTCACAGTTACGACGATTCCGAAACTGATGATACGGACGACGACTTCGAATTGTCGACTTCGCAGGGGAGCGGCGGCGCGACCGGGAACAGTCTTCTGGATGATGCTCCGTCAGCGGATGAGGAATCGTCGTCGTCCGAAGAATCGGGAAAAGAGGTTTCCGATGAGAAATCCTCGCAAGGCGCAAGCAGTGACTCGGACGTTGCACACTCCGTGGCCACTGGAGGCGACGCCCTGCTGGATATCGCCCGGGCTGAGGAACAGGAATCTCAGAAACGACGAAAAAGCAAACGCGTCGTCGGAGGAATGAGGACTCCGGGGGGCGGCATTCTGATATTCTGCCCTTACGGTTGTCGCGTCGAGGTCAAAGAACAACATCGCGGCATGACCGGCAAATGCCCCAAGTGCCGGGCACCGTTCATCGTCCCGGTCGATCCGCCAATGTTCAAAAAGTCGAAAAAAGACGACGCCGGCGCCGGCGAAAAGAAGACCGGATCCGAACGCACTTGGCTGGAGGCGCTTCACCTACACATTGTCAGCCCGGAAAAACTCAAGATCAAGGCGGACAGCCTCGTCAAAGAGTTCACCGAAGCCGACTTCGGCTTCTCCGAGGAAAACCTGATTGTGGCGATCCTTGGGAAGAAAGGCGGCGGCGGGATGTTCTCCCGTGGCGGAGACAAAAAGGGAGACCCACGCGAGCAAATGCTGGAGCACCTCAAAGAAGGCAAGCCCGTCGATGATCTGCCAGTCTCTGAGAAGTACGTTTTTACGACCGAAGAGATGGCTCAAATCCGTGTCGTGCAACCAACTGCCTCCCGAACGGATTCCATCTTCCATGGCATCCCGGTGTTCGGAGAGGGGCGCATCGCGGTCCAACTTCCACTGACGGATGCGATCAAGGATCCGATCTACGTTTCCATGGGAATTACTCAATTCTGGGACTTCGCCAAGGCCCTCGAGAAGCATTTCGATATCACCGGACTTGGCGCCGGGGCGGGGATTCCCCCCGAACATGTCTATTCTCGATCGCTCTGCTTCTTTCTTCAGACTCCCATCAAATTCCTGGAGAATATCGAGTTCTACAAAGCGGATTCGTCGGTCGAATTGATGACCATCGGTTATCGCTGTGAAAAGTGCGGCACCACAATCAGCGAAGATGGCCGCAAGAAGGAAAGCCTCGGCGGCAAATCGCCCAAAGGCATCGCCAAAGCCAAATGTCCCAAGTGCAGCAACAAGATGGGCGAAAACTTCCTACAGGACATCAAAGAAAACGTCGAGGAAGCGAAGATCAATGATTAGCGACGGCGGCTAAAAAAAGTCGTCCGATTGCAAATCGGCTTCCGTCAGGATCCGGTGGCCGCGTTCTTCCAAAACCTGACGCGCTTGATCGATATTGTCCACGTAAATGGCGATTGCCCCGCGGCGGCTTTGTCGGAATAACAAGGGATACGTGTAGCTGATATTGATCTCGGCCGCGACCAGCGTCCGGAAGATGGAGCCGTAGGGATCGGCTTCATCGGGCAACTCGACGCCAAGAATGTCGTTTTCGATTGCCGTGAAATTCGTCAGATTCAGGATCTCCCGAACGCGGTCCGGGTCATCCACCATCACTCGAGCCACGGCGAAGTCATTTGTGTCGACAATGCTCAAGGCCACGACCCGCAGGTCAAAGCGTTCGAGTTGACGCAGCAACTCGTGCAGGCGCCCCACCCGGTTTTCCATGAACACACAGAACTGCCTCAGACAGGGCCAGTCCCGCCCCCTCATCGTGAGAGGGTTGATCGAGTCGCCGTCATCATAGTCAGATGGCATCGACAAATCCTTCCGCTTCCGGGCTCAGCATCAAAGCCGGGGACAGCGAGAAATCCTCCATCGATCTCTCGTCAAAGTCCCACGCCTCGGATAACCGTAAGAGATACATAGTGTTCCGTCAATCCGTGGGGCTCGCGTTGGCTTGTATCGCGAGCCTTGCGGACAAATTTGGCTGACGACGTCGCAATGGAGAACTCATCCACGAGGAGGTGGGGGAGCGATGTGGCGCCGTAGCGAGGCGTCCAACAGGGAACACGCATGTCGCTGAAGTTGCCGACGAAGCTTCGGACAGGAGATTCTGTCCGCTTGTTCACCCATCCGGCATGCGGCCGCTTCCAGGCTGGCTTCCGGAGATGTCAGATCACATGGGGGCGACGTTTGCAAAGCCTTCCTCGATTCCTCTCGCTTCCCAGAGGCATTGCGGGAGATGGGTTTCGAAAATGATCGGGCAGGCTCCGACCTGCCACTTTTTCGCGACACAGCAGTTCCATTGGGGAATACCCAGCGAAGTGCTTACGGCGTATCGGCACGAAATTGAGTGGCCGGACACTTCCGTTTCGCGACCTGCGACGAACGGCACAGCCCGAGAATTCTTCCTTGTCTACTCATTCTTCCCGAAACCCCATTCAAGTTGAACCAGAGGTGAAGTCGAAAGGCGGGATTGCCACAGCCAGTCCTCCCTTCTGGAGTGCTCCAACTCGTCGGAGCTTTCTTTCCATGGAACACTTCGACCGACAACTCCGCATGCCCCAACCAAATTGAAGCGTCCATTCAATGAAAGAGGTGATGAGTCACCGCACTCCAAGGTGTTCGCGGGGCCGTCTCCGCTTGGCCGACGACAGTTCAATGGGAATTTGGAGTTGATTCTCGCACCTGTTTCGGCGATTGCGACGAGAACTCCCCCAACTCTCCCTGAATCTCGTGAACCAAATACCTTCCCGAACGGAAGACGACGGGATGTGACCAGGGATAGATGCCCGGCATGTCCTTTCCGGCGAATAACGGCGGCGGAGCATTCGGTCCGCGCGGACCAACGGCGTTCGCTTCCTCTTCCGTGAATCCGTCCAGCACGAGATCGGTGACCACGTATTTTTGGGGGGAGTCACGCAGGAGTTGGGCGATCTCGGCCCGCCGTCCGACGAAGAATCGGTTCGCGTAGATCCGTGGGCAGATAAATCGGCACGGCGGCTTCAGGTCGAGATCCCGATACAGCGGCATTGTCCAAAAACTGTAACAGGTGACTTGTCCGTCGCTGACGCCTTGGGCCTGTAGAAATTCTCCCACGTCTTGCAGTTCCAACAGGTCGGGACCTCCGGGATAGATTCGGTCAAGCGGTCCGCGAACCTCCATTCTCAACTCGGGGGTGACTGGGCCCGCAACACATTGCCACCAGGAGCCCAGATGTTCGAAACGTGCCAAGGGATGCATCGCGAGGATCCCCAACACACCCAGACCAAACGCCACCGGCCAGAGCCGGGCCTGAATCACGGTCGGCGTGGCCGCGACGACCACCACGGCCACCATCACTAACGGCACATGCACATAAGCATGCGTATGCTGCAACAGGAGTCCTTGCACGAACCATCCGCAAGTGAACGCTCCCCAGAGGAGCCGTGCCGCTTCAACACTGGGGACTCCCCTGCTCCGGTCCATCCCCCACAACAGCAGGCAGGCGGGTGTCAGCAAGTACAGCAAGAACCACGGCCCGAAATGGACCGCCAACGCCAACAGAATCCGCCACGTGAGCCGTCGCGATGCGAGGTAGTCGCCGTTCCACTCCAGATTGACTTCCCAGAAGTGTTCCCACAACCCGCTCTGGATCATCCATGCGCTGCCCATTCCCCCGATCAGAAGCCCACCCAGCATCAGGCCGCTCCAATCGGCCAGTGCCAGTTTGCGGTCCGGGAGAAGTTTCAGACTGGCCCCCCAAGCGAAGATCCCAGGAACCATGACGAATGGTTTGATCCAGACAGCACACCCCCAGAGGCAACCTTCGAGCACAGCGGACAGCCACCCCGACCAACCGAGACTTGGCCCGGAAAGTTGTTGCAGCCTCCGCCAGCGAAGTTCCATCGCGGCCAGAGAGATCGCCAGCATCCAACCATCTCGCTGGCACTGGCACCAGATCGACTGCATCCCGTAAAACCAGATCAGCAGGAACGCCGCCAGCAACGCGACTATGCGGCTCTGCCCGAGGCGTTTCACCCAAATGGCCAGCCCCGCAATTGCGGCCAGCATGACGGCAAGGTCCAAGGCTCTCAGCGCCTCGCTGCTCGTCCCCATCCAGGTGCGGACGAGGCCATGGACCCACATGGTCCCCGGTGGATTCGTCTCGAAGATATCCCGATACGGCAGCCCCCCCCGGCACCAAGTCCGCCATTCGAGATCAAACAGGATGCAGTCCGGCGTCAAGGGACGACGCAGCGTTAGCGGGATCTCGACAGCCAATAACAGGGCTATTGCCCCCCAGAGAAGGGGCTCCCAATTCCGGGGGGGCTTCTGGGATTCAGTCGCGGACGGCTCCCTCGTTAAGTCTGGCACGACTCGGCTGCTCCCCAATGGTCGCATCACTTACAGACCGAGAACGTCATTCATGGAGTACAAACCCGCCCCCTGCGCGGCTACGAACTTCGCGGCGGTGAGGGCGCCATAGGCATAGCTGTCCCGGGTATGGCCCCGCACGTAGACTTCGAGTGTTTCGCCCATCATTCCGAAGACGATCTGATGTTCGCCCACGTTGTCGCCGGTCCGCAAGGCGTGATAGCCAATTTCCGCCTGCGGACGCTGGCCCGTTTGCCCTTCGCGGCCATGCCGATGGTCCGTCTGTCCCATCTCCTCCGCGACGATCTGTCCGAACTTCAAGGCTGTCCCGCTGGGGGCATCTTCCTTAAAGCGATGATGTCTCTCAACAATTTCGACATCTACGCCCGATGAAAGACCACTCAGTGCTTTCGCCGCCTCGCGGACGAGTTTCATCGCCACGTTCACCGCCAGGCTCATACTGGGAGCGAATACGACCGGCGTTTCCTGAGCGGCTGTGAGAATGATGTCTCGTTGTTGTTCAGTGAGTCCCGTCGTTGCTTCGACCAACGGGATCTGCCTTTGGGCACACAGTTTGGCAATCTTCACCGCTCCATCCGGAACTGAGAAGTCGATAATCACATCCACCCGTTCCGGAAGTTCGGACGTCACGTTCACGCCGATCTTGCCAATCCCGGCAAGTTCCCCAGCGTCTTCTCCGAGGGCTGGACAATTGTCTGACTCAATCGCGGCGCAGACTTTCAGCTCATCGTCCGCATGCGCCAGTGCGATCAGCCGCCGCCCCATCCGTCCCGCTGCGCCGGAAATCGCCACATGCAATGGTTCACTCATCGCTCATTCTCTCGCTATCCAGTTGTCCGATTTTGCCGTTTGCAGTCCCATCTTCTCAAGAAACCTGTTCTCCACAAGCCGACGGGTGGGAATTTCAGCTCGGGGAGAGCGTCTAAAACGAACCGTCCAATTCCAAATGCTCGGCTGTCATTGTCTCCAGGTCGACAACCGCCAAGGTCTTAGGATTCGCCCGAAACAGAGCACCGGGATTCAGGACCAACGTCTTCCCGGCGAGATGTTGTTCGGGCCGATGGGTGTGACCGTAACAAATGAGATCATAATCCCCCGACTCGACGGCGTCATGCAGCCCCAACACATCATCACCATGAATCAAGCCAATCCGGCGGCCGCCCAACTCGAAATCGCCGAACCGCTCATGGCAGGTTTGTCCCGCTTCTCGAATCGCCACGCGAATCGAACCGGGAGTCCCATCGCAATTGCCGAAGACGAAATGCGTTGGCCACTCCTCGAACAACGGGATCAGCGTCGCAGCGCAAACGTCACCGCAGTGCAAGACCGCCTCGACAGACTGCTGTCCCAGGATTCGCACCGCTTCCGCCGTGTTGGCGATATGTCCATGAGTGTCACTCACAACACCAATTCGCACGGCTCGCTCCTTGTGCTTTTTGAGTTTTCCGGAAACTCTTTGAAGATAATGCTACTCGATCGGCTGTTTGTTCTTGTACTTTTGAGTCGCGGCGACGGCGAGTTCATCGCAGCGTTCGTTTTCGGGATGGCCACTATGCCCCTTGATCACGGTGAACCGTACCTGATGTTTGCCGAGCA
>JAGQQQ010000384.1 GCA_020426125.1 Planctomycetaceae bacterium | reverse complement strand
AAAACCAGGTGCGCAAAGCAGGTTAACTGACGGAGCCGCGCGAGGCGAGAGATTGGCGAAGACGTCAAGCGGCCTTCGTCTCCGCCACCTGGGACATTTGTCGTGAAGGGGCCTGGAAGAGTCGGCGATAGAGCGGGGAGGCTTTGAGTAATTCTTCGTGGGTGCCGACCATCACGACCTTTCCGTTTTCCATCAGGATGACCTTCGTCACAAATTCCAGAAGACTTTGCGAAAGCGTGTGGGAGATCAGGAAAGTCGTCCGGTCTTTGACGAACGTCTTCAGCGTCTCGTGGATGAGCGACTCGCTATTTGCGTCAGCCGCGGAGGTCGCCTCGTCAAGAATCAGAATCGAGGGGTTCTTGAGGATCACCCGGGCGAGGGCAATCCGTTGGCGTTGCCCCCCGGAGAGGTCACGCCCCTTGTTCCCGATGACGGTGTCGAATCCATGGGGCATTGCTTCAATGATCGGGAGGACATGGGCCTGCCTCGCTGCTTCGATGACCTGATCTCTGGTCGCGTCGGGAGTGCCGTAGCGGATATTTTCGAGGATCGTGTCATCAAACAGAACCGTTTCCTGAGTCACAATTCCGACTTGACGACGAAGGTCCGCCAGCGTGACCTTCCGAATCGGCTGGCCATCGATCAGAACCTCTCCGATTTCGGGGTCATAGAATCTTGGCAGGAGATTGACCAACGTCGACTTGCCAGAGCCGTTCTGTCCAACAATCGCAACCACTTCGCCAAACAAAATCGTCAGATCAACATGTTCGAGAACCAGACCACGCTGTTTCTTGGGATCAACCGCTGGATAACGGAATGAGACATCCCGAAATTCGATGGACTTGGAATGGTTCGGCAGGGATTGCGGCTTCTCGGGATCCCCAATGGCACTGGGTTGATCCATGAGTTGAAAAATCCGGTCAATTGCCGCCGACGATCGTTTCAAACGTGAGAATCCGGAGTTCATTTTGCGAATCGGGTCGAGCATCCCCACGAGGACGGCATAGAGAGCCGTCAGATCGGACGGGCTCAACGGATCCACGGCGAGCCGGACTCCCCAAATATGCGTCTTCATTCGCAGCACGAGGTAAGCTCCCGGAATCAACGCCAGAAACATCGCTGTCAGTCCGAAGAGTTCCAGGAGCGGTTTCGCCGAAGCGTCCACTTTGACGACTTTCATCGCCTTCTTGAAGTAGGCCTTGTACTCCCGGTCAAAATGATCGCGGTGGTGTCCGGCATTGTTGTAGGCGATGACGACTTTAAGCCCGTCAAATGTTTCCTCCAGAACCTTATAGATTTGGGACATACTCTCCATCATCCGGCGGCTGGCCCGTTTCATGGCCTTGCCAAACCATCCCAAAAACAGGGCCAAAAGCGGCATCAACAGAAGAGACAACAAAGTCAACCGCCAGTTGATGTACAGAGCCAGGAACATGCAGGACAGGCACTTGAGCGGTTCCCGGATCAGGCGGCTGGCAACGAGCGTGATCCCTGTGGAGAGCTGCTCGGCGTCGTAGGTGAACCGAGACATCAGGCCGCTTGGGCCTTCGTGGGACAGGGAGGCGTAGTCGAGATCGAGTGTGTGACGCAGGAGGTCCTTGCGAACTCCCATCACGGCCGATTCCGCGACGCTGCCAACGAGGACATCTTGCCAGAAGATGAGAGCGCCTTTGATCGCCGTTGCCAGAAGGACCACAACCAACAGCCACGCGAGGGTTTGAAACTCATTATGCGGGACAATCGGCATGACATAAGCCTGGAGCCAGCGATACCGATAGAGCGACGACTGGGTATCCGCGAGTTTCCCCTGCTGTTCGGCTTGGGAGTGCAGGGTTCCAATGTAGTTCGCGTCCGTGGGAGCGACTTGATGGGAGCGATAGTCGACCAGCCGGGAATTGAGGTTTTCGAGCGAAGTCAGCAGACGGGCTTCCTCCGCTGATTCATCTTCAATCTTCTCAGCGACGAAATCATGGAGATTCTGACGCTCAAGCAACACTTTCACGACGGGAAACGCCAGTGTCAGATTCGCCCCCCATAACGAAGCAATCACCAGTCCAAGCAGAATGGAGAGAAAGAGTTGCCGACGGTAAGGGCGGAGGTAAGGAAAGAGTCGGGGAAAACTGTCCACACGTCCATCCTTGGCTGTGGGGGGAGTCTAACGTCAGGATTTCAGAAAGCGGATCAAATTTGACCCCGTTTTGCCGTCAGTGTCCAGATGAATCCCGCCATCGACTCGGAGGACCGGTCCGATGAGGCACAACCCGGCGGAAAGCCGGGACAATCCAACGCGATTCTGATCTGAAGAACCAGAGCGGCGAGACCCATTTGAGCGTGCCGATTCGTACTGATTCTTTTCGCCACTTCGCATTAAAAAATCCGGACTGATTGATGCAAAAGTGAGCTTGAGGGAGATTTCCTCCCCCAATTCTGCCTTGGTGGACTGGATTCTTTTCCGATTTCCAGTCTACAATCTTCACTTCGCAAATTTTAGGACAGGATCAGTCAAATGCCGAAGGCAAAGACACATAAGGGGATGGCCAAACGGTTTAAGGTCACCGGTTCGGGGAAAAAAGCCTCGCATCGATCGGCCAACCGGGGTCACATTCTTGGCAAGAAATCCGGAAAACGCAAACGCCACCTGCGGAACGGCGGGATTGTCGCGGGCGCCAATGCCCGAATGATCGTCGAAGCTCTTCGCCCGGGGACGTAAGGTTCATCCGGTAAATGGTTTTCGTAGCGTGAAGTTGTCCGCCTTTGTGTGGTGTGGACCCAGAACATTATCAATTCAGTTTGACCCGGTTGCTCTTGGGTCGGAATCACGGAATTTACTGCCATGCGAGTGAAATACGGGAAGGCGCGACGGAAAAAGAAGAATCGAATTTTCCGCGAAGCCAAGGGGAATGTCGGCGGTCGGAGCCGGTTGTGGCGAACCGTTCAAGAGACGGTGATCCGCTCCCGTGCCTACGCTTTTCGGGACCGTCGAAATCGGAAGCGGAACTTCCGCCGACTCTGGATCACCAGAATCACAGCGGCCTGCATGTCGCGTGGCCTTCGTTACTCGGAGTTGATCCACGGACTGTCGCTCTCGAATGTCGATGTGAATCGGAAAATGTTGAGCGAATTGGCCATCCAGGAGCCGAAGGTCTTCGACGAAATCGTCGAGATCGCGAAGGCCGCGTTGCCGAAGTAGATCTTCCAAACGGGATGGGATCATCCCGGGCAGACAAAATGGTTGAAACAGAAGCGCCGCCAATCGTCGTTGGCGGCGTTTTTTTTTGGTGGGAGCTATCGTGGTCCACGAACTTGGAACTCTGTGGGGGAGGGACGGACTGAACTTTGAAATGCAAGCTCTTCGCCGAAACGGAATTCCCGTGCGGCGTGATGCGATCCTCATAAGAAATTCGAGGATTGCGACCGGGAACAACTCAAAATCATGACCTCACTACAAGATCACTTGAACCTCCGGTGTGGAATCGTCGTCTTTCGCCCCTTCCATGCGACTTTCGACGAACCAAACCCGCTCGGGGCAATCAGCAGATCCGCGAATCCGGCCACCGTCAAAATCGCTGGAATGAACGATGGAGCGGAGACGGTCAATCGACGTTACTTGTTGACGTCACTCATGAGGACGGCGTAGGTCAATTGTCCCCCGTCGATGGGATCCAGGCCCTCAACGGCGACGATCTTCCCGTCCGGCACTTGCACATCGAATTTGACGGATCGCTCTCCGGCTTGAAATGATCCTCGAAAGCGATTTCCCGAGATTGCGGGACTCGACTCGGTGGCTCCACAGACGCGGTAACGACGACCGTCTGTCGGTACCTGGTGCAGTGACCATCCCTGAGATTGCCGAATTGCGAAACACTCCTTAATCGTCCGATAGGAGGCCATGGTTCGTTGCTGGGAATCCCAAACGACCGACAGGACACCAAAAGCGAGGATGCCAACCAGGGTGAGTCCACCAGCCATCATCAACAACACGCGTCGTTTTTTCATCGTCTCACTCTGTTCAATTGTCGCGACGTTCCGAGGGGGCTCAGGAACGCTCAGAATCGCACCTATCACAAGGAATCATTCGGGATTGCGATTGAGGGGAACTCTTTGATCTGGAGTTTTCAATTCCTCTCCCGCCAGAGTTTCCCTGGACAAAAAATGTTGGCCGGATCCAATGCCCGTTTGATGTTCGCCATGAGTTGCCAATCCGATCCCTGCGGTCCGAACAGGTCCATATCGCTTGACCATTGAGGGTCACAGTGGGTGACAGTCAGGGAACCGCTTTGACGGGTCGCAATCGCTCGCAACGGCTCAAGAATCGTCCGGGCCACATGGGGATCTGTGACGTGGTCGGACAGGTGGCCATGGACAACACCATTCCCCGCGTGACACAACACGGCAATTTCCGCCTCGTCGGCCTTTTCAAAAAATTCCGCCACCTGCGAAGGGAGGATTCGGGACCGAAAACTGACGGGATCATCCGACGCCGTCTGATAGTCGGTCAAGGCGTGCCAGATCTGATCGGCTGCCTCGCCAATCAGGGGCTGCGATGAAACCTCGCCAATTCCCGCAAGTTCCTCTTGAACGATTCGGACTTGCCATTCCACTTCCTGTTGAGATCCTTCAAACCCCAAACAGAGGACTTGAGTCTCCGCAGGCAAATCCAGCTTGGCTTCATTCCGAACATACGCGGCGCCCAGCGAATTGAGGAGGTCCTGAACTACCGGGTTCGTGGCACTTAGGTTGAGCCGATCAAGAATCGGTTCGATCAGGCTCTTATCCGAGACCGTCACCCAGACCAACTCTCGGCACTCGACGACGGGACGAACCTTGAGCGTCACCTGCGTGATCGCTCCCAACATCCCCTCCGACCCTGTGAGAAGTTTGCAGAAATCGTAACCAGCGACATTTTTCACCACCCTCCCTCCGGCGGAGAATAAACGTCCCTGGCCATCAATCGCGGAAATCCCGATCACGTAGTCCCGAAACGTTCCATAACCAAACTGAGAGGGTCCTGAGGCGTTTGATGCGATCGCGCCTCCAATGGAAGCGCGATGGCCCTCAGGAACGTCAATAGGAAGGCGTTGACCTTCTTCCCGAAGGATTTCCTGCAATTTCTCAACACGCATCCCCGCTTCGACCGTGATCGTCATATCTCGGCAGGGGTAGTCGATGACACTTTCGAGCGCTGTCGTCGAAACCAAAATCGGCTCTCCGGCCACCGGATAGCCGAAATGCAGCGAAGTTCGGCCGCCACAGGGAATCAGCGGACGCCGCTCGTTTTCAAAATTTTCCAATACAAGGGACGCGAGTTCAGTCGCCGTCGTCGGTTTCCAGTCTGTCTCAGACACGTAGTCTCCGGCATTCGTCAACAGTGCTTTCCCAAAACCGATAGTCTACGGGGATCTCGGGCAACTGCCAACGCTTCCCCCATGTGCATCATGTTTCATTTGTGAGCTGCGGTGTAGCGGTACATTCGACTGGCTTCCTGATCAAGCAGTCCAGCGGTGTTCCATGGGCGAATCGCTTCCTGGACTCCCGCAAGAATCGCTTCCCTTTCCGCCACCCCCTGATCCCTGGCCGAGGTCAACAACTGCGACTGTCGCACGAGCATGTCGCGCAGAGGGGGATCATTCAATGAGAGAAACGACGCATCCTCCCCCAACCTGATCCGCTCCTCCGTGTGAATGGCAGCCACGAAATACAACATTGTTGCCGCTTCCAGGAGATCAGGACAGGATCGTGTCGCATAACACGCGGCGATGAGACGGTCGATCACCTCCAACTGTTGTTTCAAACAGGCTTCATAGGCCGCGAGCCGTTTCGGATTCGGAACATGGTTTCCGCTCCCAGTGAAGGATCGAGCCAGTTCATGGATGGCAAACAATGACTGGGCAATTCCGGTGCTGTGCATCGGGTCAACGAAACCAGCCGTACCGGGCAAAAGAGCGAAATCCGCCCCGGTGAGCACCGGCCAGCGACGCTGCAGGCGACCCGTCGCGACCACGGACGATGACGGCGCTACGATCTCCGCGTCGAGGAATTGGCGTGCGAGCGTGGGATACCTTTGGAGGATCTGTCGCCATTCCTGATCCGGGGAAGCTAAGGGAGAGAGGTTTTCCGTCAGAATGCCGACGCTCGTGACACCATTGTCGAATGGCAGTTGCCACATCCACCCTTCCTCCAGGAGATGGTGGACCGCGGCCCGGTCACAGCGAAACGGATGCCGCGACACATCAACTCCCTGTGCCACCAGCAAATCATGCCAAGGGACCAATTCCATCACGTGGCAATACAACGCTCGAGATCGTGTTTGAAACCCCTCTCTCGTCAATTGATGTCCCAGTGCGGGGAGGACGACGCCTTCTCCCCCCGATGCATCAATGACGAATTGGGCCTGAATCTCAAGGCCGTCGGTTTCTGGGGCGGTCTCTTTCGAGGGAGACAGAGTCCATTGCCACGGAGACCGCGACACCAGTCTTGGCACCACAAATTCAAACAAGGGAATCCCCTGCTCGCTCAATTGGCGAGCGAACCAAGCATCGACATCGGATCGAAGCCAATGAGTGTCCGCCATTTGGTCGTTCGGACTGGCGGCGACAATCAGCTGGCGAGAGTTCGCAGTGTCCGTGAGGAATTCTTCATTCGGCCGATGATGAAAGTAGCTGAAGCCTCGCTTCAACCCGCAGCCTAACTCGGGGAGCGTGGTCTTCCACGATCCATAAGCGCTGAGGGGAACCAACTGCGGCAGATGAAATTCCTCCGCGATCTGCCGAATCATCAAATCCGCCAAGGGAGTT
>JAGQQQ010000383.1 GCA_020426125.1 Planctomycetaceae bacterium | reverse complement strand
GGACGATCTTGTCGGAGACCTCAAGCGAGTTCCGCGAGATTCGACAGTCCCCGTCAGGATTCTGGTACCCCGAGGTGATCGTGAGCCGCCACGTCTTTCGCCAAAATGGGGAAGATTTGTCCGGTGCCGGGACAACGAGGTGGTACCTCGAATTCGACAAAGCTCCATCGGACGAATTCTTTTCCCAACCGCGTGTCCAAGGTACCGGGATTCCCGACTTGAAGAGAAAGTAATGCCACTTGTCCCTGCGGATTCCCTGTTTGCGTGCTCTCGTCCCCATCTCGATCCCGGTGCGGCGCGATGATGATCACGTATTTCCCGTGTTGCTCGACATCGAAGCTGGTTGACTGAGGAACTTGGCACCCTCAGCGGAGTATTGGCCGACACGATTCAATCGTCCCCGACAATATCGGCTTGGGCCGCCATCGATTCCAGGGCAGAGTCGGTACTTTCGGGATCGACTTCCCGGCAGACCTCTGTGAGGGTGTCACGAATCCAGTCGAGTTCGGCCTTCCAGTCATCGACATCCATCCCGACCGGGCAGGCCGCTTCGAATTCATCGCAGAGCAGGATCAATCGGAGCAGGTGACGGAACACAATCCCTTCCTGCTTGGTGAGGTCCCGTGTTGTCACGAACTTGTGAAAGTCGAGCCCGGACAACAGCAGGTCTCCGGCAATCCACGCGGAACGGATGCGGAGGTCTTGAACGCCCGGAAATTCGGAGTCGAAAAGGCGGCGGACCTTGTCGCCCAGCGGGACGTGCCATTGCCGAATCTCGCGGCCAAAGTTGTCTGTTTCCGGTTCGACGGCCGAAGGATCGATTTCGGCAGCCGTGATCAATCCTCGGGCAATCAACTCCGGGTCTATCCGATGCACCGCCAACGGTCCCGGCGGCAACTGGTCAGGGGGAGGGACGCGGACATTGCGAATCATCGAGCCAGGAACTTCCAGAATGCTTTCCAGAATCTGGAGCCGCTCGGCTCGGTCGGCGATTCCGAGATGATCCAGGAGAAAGTTTCCATAGAGCGGATGACAACTTCGGAAATGCAGGAGACCATCCAGACGGTCGGTGGGGGTGGCGGTGATCGGGACGTAAGGTTCCGGCTCTTCATCGGCTGGGAGAAGCGGCTTCGACGGGGGCGCGGCCTGCTTCTTCTTCGTCACTGGCTGGGCGTCTTCGAGTGCCTCTTGCAGCAAAGTTCCAAGCAAGCCCATCGGAGCGTTGTCCGGTTCGGGTTCCGTCTCCTCACGTTTTTCCGATTCGGCCTGGTTCGTTGACGCAACGTTCTTGGTTTCTTCGAAAAGGCCGTCGCCGAACCCGTCGTCGACTTCCGCAGGGACGCGGCGTTCGGGGACGTCCAGGGACTCAGGGATTGCCCAGTCCCGTTGAACTTTGGGGATGGGGTTCGGCGGCGGGGGATCCAGAACTAGAAAGTCCCCGGCTTCGAGGATTTTGAGCATCCCCACGAGACGCTGGTCGGCCTTCTCCTTTTGTTTGGGAGGGAGCAACCGCTTCTTGACGAACCGGAGGAGCCGTGTCACATCGGGGGAAAGCTTCAGCAGATAGGCGAGCAATCGCCATGGCAATTGCCCCTTGCTCACGAGATGGGCGGGCGGCGACGCGATCAGCTTCTGAAACTGGTCCTCATTCCAATACTGCTCATTGGAACGCCGCGTCGGCATCTTCTTCTTGAGCTTCTTCTTCATCCGGATCAGATTCGGATCTTTCGTGTCCTCCGGGATCTGGTCGTATTGCTCCTTCCAACGGGCGATCTTGACGTCATCCTCATGGGCGAGCGCGAAGACGTACCCCCGGTCATCGTATTGGGGGCGCCCGGCCCGACCGAAAATCTGATGAGCCGAACTCGCGTCGATCACCGACTTCTTCCCCGGCGGGCCTTTGAGCAGACTGGTCATTACCACTGATCTCGCGGGGAGATTGATCCCGGCGGCGAGGGTTTCCGTGCAGACACACACGGAAAGCAACTTGTCTTGGAAGAGCCGTTCCACGCGCCGCCGGTACTTGGGGAGCAGGCCAGCGTGGTGCACGCCGACGCCTCTGAGCAGCAACTGCTTCAACTTTGGCCCGGCTCCGATCTTCCAGTCCCATTTGTCGAGCCGCTCCGCGAGTTCCTTCTGCTGTCCGCTGCGAAGGAGGCTTTTCCCTTTCAGTTGTTCCGCCGTCGTCCAGCATTCCTCGCGATTGAAGCAAAAAATCAGAGCCGGGGTCCGGCGAGTCTCGTCGGTGCCGTCGTGCATCTGTTCGATGTAGTCGGGAAGCAGTTCCGTTCCGACCCAATTGAAGTCGAGCGGCACTTTGCGTTCGGTCCCTTGGATGAGTTGGACCTTTCGGCCATGTTCCTGGCGAAGCCATAAGAGAAAATCAACCGCGTTTCCGACCGTCGCCGACAGCAGCATCAACCGGACATGCGGAGGAAGCAATGCGAGCGACAACTCCCAGACGACGCCCCGCTCGGGATCGTTGAAGCTATGGAATTCATCCATCACAACGGACGCCACGTTCGAAAAGTCGATCCCCTCCGGATGCAGTAGCCGGTTCAGCAGGATCTCCGCGACAACCACCAGAACAGGGGCCTGTGGATTGACTTTGCGGTTCCCCGTGATCAGGCCGACATCATTGGGATCGAAGCCCCAGCGAATCGCCGACTCCTGGAGTTCCTGAAACTTTTGTTCTGTGAGAGCAATGAGCGGCGTGGTGTAATAGGCTGTTTTGCGGGTGTGCATGGCCTCGAACATCGCGGCCTCGGCGATGAGCGTTTTCCCGGTCCCAGTCGGAGCACAGACCAGAATCCCCTGTTCCTGGGAAAACCAGGCGAGCAGCGCGTCCTCCTGAACGCGATAGGGTGCGTACGGCAGCGTATCGAGATACATCGCTGCCAGGTCATCCCGGGAAGGCACTTGCGAAGAGGAGTCCATGGATCTTCCGGAATGGAACGCGATGGAGAAGTCGGCAGCAATCACGACGGGATCGCGCCGTTAGCCCCCTGAGAATCAACGTGAACGGCATTCTAACCACTCGCCATCCCGCAAAACAGATTGATCGAAGCAAGGCGAAACCGGGCGTCAGTCGTTGTCTCGAAGCAATTCCTCCGCAAGGGGAATTTCGACATCCGCGCAAAGAACGGGCCGCGTCGGTGGAAATCACACCGGCGCGGCCAATTCAATGCGACATGCCTCGGTTCAAGCAGTCGGTGGATCAGTCGGAGACTGGGTCAAGTAACCAAGAGACTACTTGGCGGAATGCGGCTGATCTTCCCCATCTTTGCGACGCATTTCATCCAAGATGACGGGATGCCAGTCGTTCTTCCGCTCATCAATGGGAGCATAATTCCGGCGAGCCCAAGTTCGCATGCGGATTTCTTCGACCGGATCAGCATCCTGAGCCGAACCAACGATGAGTGTCGAATCCATTTGAATTCTCCCTTCAACTCAAGGAAAAAGAGCCGCTCCACACTCCGCGATTTACGGAGAGGCCTGCACACGAACCGCAATCAAGCGGGGTGACCTCGGATGGACGACCGCGTCAATTGAAAAAGACCGATTGGCGAGGTGCGAGCCATCCTGGATATGTCGCACCTTTTATGAATTTACGCTAGCAATCGAAACACAAAACTTCAACGAAAAAGGCCACCAAATTCGATTTTCCAGGCAAATTCTGGGGGAGTTCTTTGTCGTGCAGTCACGCGTAGATTGCCTACCTTTCGCAGGCGTTCGAGATAGTCCTTCATCGACCACCGAACCACTGCGGTTGTCAAGTTCATCGGCATCACACCCGCGGGATCTTGATCCAATTTTGAGGGCATCGAGTGTCGGAACAACCAAGATTCGACCATATCCTCTCGGTGCTACCCTCGACCCAACTCCCTGGATCGCTCGGTGGCGGATTGAACCGCTGTCATCAATGCGCCTCGAACCCCGCGTTGCTCGAGTTGATGCAATCCCGCGATGGTGGTTCCTCCGGGGCTGGTGACCTGATCTTTGAGGAATCCGGGATGCTGGTCGGTTTCCAGGACCATTTTTGCCGCCCCCAAGAGTGTCTGCGCCGCGAGCCTCGTGGAGATGTCACGGGGGAGACCGGCGAGGACGCCGCCGTCGCTGAGCGCTTCGATGATTTCAAAGACATACGCTGGTCCACTCCCGGACAGTCCCGTCACGGCATCCAGCAAGGATTCTGGAACCTCGCAGGCGATTCCGACGGTCGACAGCATCGACTCCACAAGTTTCGCATCGTTTGCGGTGGCGTGCGATCCTCGCGAGTATCCGGCGGCGCCGGCTCGCACCAGAGCCGGGGTATTGGGCATGACGCGAACAACTCGTCGATCCTGTAACTTGGCTTCGAATGTCGACAAGGGAATCCCCGCCGCGATGGAGACAACCAAGTGGTCGGCTGTCACTTCAGACGCGATCTGGTCGAGAACGGCGGCCATCACCTGCGGCTTCACCGCGAGCACGACGACGGAGGACTTGGCGAGCAAGTCTTTCGCACTCGATGCCGAGCAGGCCCCTGTCTGTTGTGTGAAATTCTCCAAGGCGGATTCACTGACGTCCGTTGCCCAGACCGCGTCCCCGACTGTGAAGCCGGATTGAATGAGGCCGGAGGCGAGTGCGGTGGCCATTTTCCCGGCCCCGATGAAACCCACGGATGTCGACATAATTCGTGTCCCTTGATTCTGGGCTCATCCCAGTTTGATTTTCTTCGCGGAAAGAATGTCGGAAATCTCACGCGGGGCGGTCTTACGCCGAAGCGATCATGAGGGGAGAAAGACAACGGTAACGAGTCTCCGCACTCCAAAGATTCGACGTCGATCGAGAGCGGGACATTCCACTCACCACAACTTCCAGGACCGGGAGCAAACATTCTTTCGCTGCGGATTGATCATGTCGTCGATCCCGTGTTTGTCAAATCGGTCCGTGAGATCATCGACGCCTTTGTCGAGTTTGAACCGGACTTCTTCTTCATACAATGGGATGAAGGAGTAGAAGTGGATCGCCTTCTCGGGGGAGACTTCCAGGGTGAGGAACTCATCGGGGACAGTCGGTGACACGAGCAACAAGGCACAGCAGAGTTTCGTGGTCTCGTCAAACGGTTCTGGCGGATCGCCATTGGGGATGGTATGACCATAGCCCAGCCAGGTATCGTATTCATGCGGGAACCGGGCCAGCATTTTCAACCATCGTAGCGGCCAGTAATTCGCTTCATCCTCCCAGTCCGACTGCTCCATCGGCCAGTCCCCGGGCAGCGTGACCATCAACTCCGCGAAGCGGAAGTCCTCGGCCCCTTCGGGAACATTCATCGGGGCTTCACTCATCCCGCTGGTGACCAGCCGATAGACGGGATTCTCCTCAGTCGGTTCCACGACGTGGATGTCGATGTGCACCAGATCGGAGACAATTTCGTGCAGAACTCCGGCAACCGGCCCGAGATGTTCCTCAATGTGATCGGAGATCAATTCGATGTTTTCGCTGTCTCCCATCGTCGGTTGGAACGGAATCTTGCGTTCCTCGTGCCGATAGACCAGCGAACCGCTGGGGGAGAGTTCGACATCGCCCGTCTCGGGAATTCCCTCTTGGGGAACGGGAACTCGGAGTTCGTTCCCACACTCTTTGCATTTCCCCTTCTTCCCCGCCTTGGAACGGTCGACGCGGTATTCCTTATCACATTCCGGGCAATGAAAGATGATGGCCAACAAACTGCTCCGATGTCGGGGTTCACGAGAAGAGGTCCGAATGACCACTGACAACTGTCAGGAACTTAGCCTGTAATGTGGCTAGGAGTCCAGCGAAATGGGACACTCGAAGTCATCCGGCTTGATTGCGAGGACAGAGCAGGGAATCTCGGAGAGGACCCGCTCGACGGAATTCCCCAACAGCAATCCGGACAGACCCTTTCTCGCGATCGTGCCAATCACCAACAAGTCTGCCTGATGTTCTCGCACGGCATCTTCAATCACCGCTTCAGGCGGTCCCGCCTCGACTTCGATCACCGTTCCCTCCTGAATCGTGCGATAGTCGGTGTGGGTCAATCGTTTGGCGATCTCGGCCTCGGCTTCGTCTTTGACTTTCCGTTTGTATTCCTCCAGCTCTTCCGCAGGCGCTTCGGTTCGCAGCAAGCCCCCTTCCAGGGGATATTGCACGGCATGCAAGACGAGCATGCGAGAGTTGCTGAACTGGGCGGCCGAAACGGCGAATTGCAGCACCTTCTCTCCGACTGACTCCAGGTTGTCGGCAGCGACAATCGTGGAGATGTCCCCATCGAAGGATCCTTCACGAGGAATCCACAAGGGGCAAGGACACTGGCGTAACAAATCTTGAGACGTGCTTCCGAAGATCATTCGGGAAGCGGCGGATCGTTGTCTCGCCCCGGCCACGAGCAGATCGGCTCCTGATCTCAGGACCTCTTTGATCAGTGTTTCGGCGGGGGGGCCGTGGGTGATTTTGGACTCGATTGCCACTCCCATCTCTTTGGCCTGCTCGGCAATCTCCGAATGCACGGCTCGGGCTGCTTTCTCCGGGGAGAGCGGGTTCTCATCCGACTCCATCAGTTCTGCCGTTTCGACGGGGGGCGACTTGAACACCGTCATCAACGTCAATTTGGCGCTAAAGAGTTGAGCCACGCGCAGAGCCCCTCGCACCGCTCGAGCCGACTGATCCGTCTGCTGTAACGGATCCCCCTGCAAATCCACACCGACGAGAATGTTCTGAATACTGACCATTGTTGAGCGTCCTCTCTATTGTCCCGTTCCCAAGAAACGTCAGGCGGCGTCATGAGGCGCCAAATTTTTCCCGAAATTCGTCTATCTATCCTCTCAGTCCGGCAGCTGAGAGCAACCTAGCCGTCGATTCGTACGCCTCACGAACCCAGTCCTCGATCTTGTCAGGCTCGGGCGAATATTCCAGTTCGATTGAGATCGCCCCGTCCATTTCCAGCCGTTTGATCTCTTCCAGATACGGTTCGAAGTTCACCACCCCTCGCCCGGGGGGAAGGTCGCCATGTTTTTTGCCGTCGCAGTCGGAGATGTGGACATGGATCGCCTTCCCTTTCAGCCGCTGAATCTCCGCAGGTTCCACATCCGCCAACAGCAGATGGGAAATATCGATGTTCGCTGCGAGTGCGGAATGATCGACATCGTCGATGAACCGCACCATCCGGTCCACGTTGTTCAACAACGACAACGGAAACGGCTCCAATTCCAACGCGATCTTCACGCCCAGATTCTCAGCATATTCCGCAAGGTCTCGGCAATTGCTCACAGCGGTTTGCCACTGTTCTTCAGGAGGGATGACTTCCTGATTCCAGATGTATTCCCCCAACACGAGCAGCAGGTTGTCCGCTTCATACTCGTAGACGAGATCCAGATATCTCCGACACCGGTCCAGATGAAACCGCTGGACACTCGGATTGAAATCCATCAGTCCAGTCGCAACGCAGCAGATTGAGCGAATCGGCAGCCCCACCCGATCACATTCCCGCTTGATCAGTCGTCGCTCACGAATGTCGATGTCTAACGGATCCGTAAAGATATCGATGGTGTCAAACCCAATCTCCTTGGTTTTGGTAATCCCCCATGCCGTTTCCCGACCGGCTTGGGCCCATGCGGAGTTGATCAGTCCCAGTTCCATCGATTTTCGCTTGTTTGAAGCCGCAGGATGGTGTTTCAAAAGCCAGAAGATATTATACGCTCGCGCGTACGAACGTGATACGCAAGCCCATTCCTCTCTGTTCTCGCGGATGTCTGTGCTCGATCCGTTTCACCTGGGGAGACTCTCCGGGCGGTCTTCGGTTTGCCCCGTAGACAGTGTGCCGTTCGCGTAGCGACCGATTCAGTTTGTTCCGATGGTACGACGCTGCCATCCTGACCCTCAACCGAGGACCCAATCCATGCCCATTGCCACCCCCACCCAGTACGCCGCGATGCTGGATGCCGCCCAGGAAGGGAACTATGCGTATCCGGCCATCAACATCACTTCGATTGTCACCCTGAACGCTGCCCTCAAAGGGTTCGCTGACAAGAAGTCCGACGGCATCATTCAGATGTCCACTGGCGGCGGTA
>JAGQQQ010000382.1 GCA_020426125.1 Planctomycetaceae bacterium | reverse complement strand
CAAATGCGATTAACAGGAGATGGAGGTCGGTCAATTCCATTCTTCGGTTTTAGAGGTTCCCGCCTTCTCGAACAAGCGGGTTCGGTGAGGCATCGCCGATCGCCCGATGGCCGCGGTGCTTCCCATCCCATTGATTTCCCCCGAAGCGTCACAGCCGGTGCCAGGAGTCAACCAGCCCACATCATGGAAGTCGATCGAAAATGTTGAGATGGCCGTGAGCCCATCGGGCGGAACTCCTGGGTAACCACTTTCACGACAACTCAATTGGAATTGAGATCGGGCCTTCTTCACGCGGACCATCCAAGGCATCACTCCATGAAAAGTCGCACCATCGACTCTTGCGACGGTGATGAACCGAGTTCCGATAGTTGGTCGATCCCTTCTTGTCGGAATTGCTCCAGCACCGGCATTGCAGCGTCAATCGCGGTTGAGCCCAAAAGAAGGAGGATCCCCGGGAGGCGAATCGCCGAATCTCTTTGCCCCGTCGAGCCCGGAGGAGACTTAGAATTCGAAACAGAGTGCTTGATCGCAAGCGTGCGGTGCGAAGCAGGACTTTTGATCGTCGCGAGTCAGCGTGTCCTATCTATCCACCTGAAGCCACAGGCACTTGAGATATTCTCCTTCCAGGGCGCTCATCGCCACCGGATGGTCGGGGCTGGCGCCGGTTCGGAACAGGAGTCGGGCAGGACGATCTCCCGTCGCGGCGCGGACCGTTTTGGTGAACTCATCGGCATTTAGCAGTCCTGAACAGCTACACGTCAGCAGAATTCCTCCGGGCTCAACCAAGGAGACTGCGAGTCGATTGAGGTCCAGGTATTTCTTGAGACCTTCGTCGTACTCTTTCCGCCCGCGGATGAGTTTTGGCGGGTCCAGAATCACGACGCGGTACTGTCGACCATTCCGCTGCATGTCTCGCATATAGGCAAAGGCGTCCGCGTGCACGAACCGGATTCGGCACTGGTTCAAGTTCGCGTTTCGCTGCGCGGCGTCGATTGCGGTTTCATCGAGATCCACACCCGTCACGTCTTGGGCTCCAGCGTGGCTCGCATTGACAGAGAATCCTCCCGAGTAACAACAGAGATCAAGTACGCTCGCCCCTTCGCAGAATTGCCGGAGCCGAAGCCGATTGTCTCTCTGATCGCAGAAAAAACCGGTTTTGTGCCCTTCAAACGGAAGAACCTCGTAGCGAAGACCATGTTCGGTGATCAGGATTTTTCCGGGAGCCTGGCCGGATTGAAAGCCACTGGCGATGAAGCCCTCCTGGTCTTCGGTCTGGGGGCCCGGACGAACGATCCAATTCGGCACATGGAGCAGTGATGCAATCAGGCGCGAGATAGCCTCCGCACGTTGGTACATGCCCAGTGAGAACGTTTCAAGGGAAATGATGTCGCCATAGCGGTCAGCGACCAGACCGGGGACGCCATCCCCATCGGCGTTCAGCAGTCGGTAGGCCGTGGTCGCCTCATCGATCTTGAGAATTTCCCGTCGGAGTGCCAACGCTCCCCGAAGTCGTTCTTGCCACCAAGGCACATCGGGCAATTGCTCTCCGCGAGTCAACATCCGAATCGTCGCTTCGGCTCGGGGATTCCAAAGCCCGGTCCCGAGGAGAGCGCCGTCGTCAGAAAGGACCCGGACAAGGTCCCCGTGTTGGGCGCGGGAGGGGGATTGGGCGATCCGTTTGCGAAAGATGGTCGAACTTCGCGTCGCGGACTTGAGTCGCACCGCATCGAGCGGTGACCCATCGAGTTCAAGGCCACGCTGTTGAGTGAACGCCCTGTCCAAAGGCAAACGCGAATCGCGGGATGAAGTGAAGGTCTTCTGTTTCCGTTTCTGTTTTCGCACCGGGCGTTGCCATCAAGAAAAAAGTCAGAGTCGGGAACGACACCATGGTTTCGGTCCGCCAGTTCGCTCGTCCAAGGCGCAAGGAGCGGCCCCCCTGTTCCCCAGAACATGTTCGTGCGCCCAGACAAAAACGAGATCGGTCACGCGCCGTCAGTCATCGTCCTCGAAGAGCATATCCAAAAGGCGGTCATGAATCACATCATCGGCGTCGTCAGGCTCGCCATCAGGGATCTCCCCCAAATCGAACGTCTCGCCGAATGTCTCCTCCGGCGGATTGGGAAGCGGCGATTCGGATTCCATTCGGCTGGGAATCTGAGTCGAGAATTCTTGAGTTTCAGATGCTTTGATCTCGGCACTCGACGAAACCGGACAGACGGGGATTCCCGCTTGTGCCTCGGCCTGACCGAGATAGGCCAGACGAAAGATTGCCCGTCCAACTCGGAAGCAATCCCCGTCGACGATGACTTCCTCCTCAATGCGTCGGCCATTCAGGTAGGTCCCGTTCGTGCTGCCAAGATCCTTGAGAATCACATCCTCGCGCGTCACCCGCAGCAGGCAATGGGTCCGCGAAATGGAAGACTGATTCAGGATAATCTGGCATTCCTTCGGATGGCGCCCGATGACCGCGTCCCCGTAGCGAAGGCGGACCTGGGATCCTTTCCGCCCGATCTCCAGTTGATATGGACTCAGCCCTGACTTTGACATCCGCAATACGAGTCTTTAAGGAGCACGATCATCATCCAGGTCTCATCCCTTAATTGGCCACCAACACATCAGGAGAGAGACAATTGTCTGACTTTCAGTCTGACGAGGTTCGTGTTCCGTTTCAAGATTTTCTGGATAGAATTTTACGACCTCGATTTGGCGGATCTACTCTGGCAAGGGATAAGCATCCGTTTCGTCAGTTCTGAAACGCGGTTCCGCTTCACCGCTCACTCGCTGAATGACCGAGTCGCGATGGAGTTCGGTCACTCGAGGCACGCCAATCCAGATCGCATCACTTCGTGTGGCGCATCCCGAGATGGTTAGCAGAAAGCCGCTAATGATCATGTGGGAAAAAATTCGTGATGGACTTTTCATCTGAGCCCCTGGGATTTGTTCGCCCAAAGCGGTATTCCATCCGTCAGAATCGGACAAACGGGAAGCGCAGATTCAGCCGGTTCCACAGAGAACGGGAATTGCCCCAGACCGAAAGTTGCGTGCCCTCAAGACCGTTAGACCCGGTCCCGGGCTGCCGACAAATTGGCCACTTTGCTCAGACCGGCCGCAACTTGCCCAAACGAGGAAAAAGGAAAAGTCCGAACTCAGGACCAGAACGGCTCACCATGGAGGTTCATCTCTGGGGTGGCCTCGATTTCGCAGTCCCCCATCACCCGAGATTGGCAGGCCAAAGTCAATGTCTGCTCATTTCCGATTCGGGCGAAAAACCAGACAGGGTTGAGAATGGGCAGGACATACTTCTCCCACCAAGTCTTCCGTTTGAGATTTTCCCCACCGGAAACGACTTTCACCCGGCAACTCGCGCACATCCCATTGCCAAAACAATTCAAGTAGCGATGCGGGCCCGAGTGCATGGAAATCCCGTTTTTGTGGGCTTCTTTTCGCAGATTGGCCCCTTCCGGAACGATGATTTTCTTCTTCAGGTTTTTGAAGGTGACGGTCGGCATCGCTCCAGTAGATCCTCTTCGACGTCGGCGGCTCTCAAAACGGAAAATCGTGACGGAAAGTCAACGGATCGAGATGGTAAAGACTCCGCTCACCAACTTCCAGCGGCGAAAATCACATTTCGCATCCCCGGGAATGAGTTGTGGAGGGATGAGAGCCGAGAGTTGAGGGACGTGTGGCGCGAAACCTGTTTCTTTCGGCCTAATCCAAATGGAACAGCCGTTTCAGCGTCGCGATCATGCCATGCGGCGGGCCTTGGCGGGCTTCGTCACGAAGCGTCTCCAGCGGCGGATGCAGCAGCTTGTTCACGATTCGGTAAATCGACTTCTCGATGACTTCCCGTTCCCGATCCCCGAGATCCGGAAGCTTTCGGTAGAGAATCTCCAATTCCTGCCGGCTGATGTCGTGCCAATGCTCGCGAAGCCGCTTGACAATCGGCCCGGTCGCCTTGTGATAAACATCCTGCATGAATCGGGTGGTCTCTTCGTCAATAATCGCCCGAGCTTTGGCAATTTCCACCGTTCGCCGTTGACGATTCCGTTCGCACGTCGCCTCCAGGTCGTCGATGTCGTACAAGAAAACCCCGTCGTCGATTTCGCCGACACCCGATTCAAAGTCCCTGGGGGCGCCGAGATCGAGGATGAAGGTCGGGCGCGGACCGGTCTTCCGTCGGATTTCCCGGAACTTGGAGGCCGTGATCACAGGTTGGCTCGCCCCCGTGGTGCTGACAATGACATCGGCCTGCGACAGACAAGCATCAAGGTCCTCCCAGGAACGGGCCTGGCCGTCGTATTCCTCCGCGAGCTTTTGAGCCCGGTCGAGACTGCGATTGCAGACGAGGATTCGTTTGACCCCTTCCCCCTTGAGATAGGTGAGAGTCTCCAGGGCCATCTCCCCAGCCCCCAGGATCAACACGGTCTTATCGTCGAACTTGGAAAAGATGCTCTTCCCAAACTCCCCCACGGCGACGCTCGCAATCGAAACTTTTCCCTCGGAGAGCTTGGTTTCGGTGCGAACCCGTTTGGAGACTTCAATCGCCCGTTGAAAGAGCGTATTGGTCAACGGACCATTGGCGTTGGTCTCCATCGAGAATTCATACGCCGCTTTGATCTGATTGACGATCTGGCTTTCGCCAAGCACCATGCTGTCGAGGCTCGAAGCCACCTCAAACAGATGGCGAACCGCCTGCGGACCCTGACATTCCAGCAAATCGTCGAAAAACTCGACGATCGGAACCTGATGGAAGTCGGCAAAGAACTCCGCAAGCTGAGCGTGCGTCGGAGCGTCATCGGGATCTTCCTGTGCGATATACAACTCAACCCGATTGCACGTCGACACCACCACGTGCTCGGACTGAGGAAACCGCGAACGCAACTCTTCATAAGCCCGCGTGAGAACGTCCTTGTTCGGAAAGGCGAGCCGTTCCCGTATCGACAAATTGGCGGATTGGTGGTTGCAGTAGACAACTTGCACATTCATGCGGCCGTCTCCTCAGAGACAGACTTACTCCTGGGAGAGGAACCATGGATGCCATCCGGGGCGAGCACGTTCATGACCAGAAACACGGCCAGCAGAAAGGTACACGCAAGAATGGTTCGAATGGCGACCGTCCGTCCCGCAGGATGATGGGCCGTCAACAACCAACCAAACAGCAGTGCCATCGTCACCCAGATCACCGCGTCCGCCACAAACGTGATGTTCGCCAGGGAAACGGGCAACGCCCCACCACCCGACTGATGGGCCATCCACAGTCCCGTGATCATTCCCAAAGTCAGCAACGGCACCGACACCACGATCAGCCACCAATTGATCCGGCTGAGACGTTCCAGGCTCAGCAGGTGCAACGCTGGCAGTTCGGCCTGCTTATGTTTCAATCGATTGTGTTGTACGAGATACATGATGCTGAAGATCAGGGCAAGCAGCACTCCCAGGATCCCAAACACCCAGAACGAGGCGTGTACCATCCCCCACCAGTAAAATTGCCCCAGTCGAGGATTCGGAATATTCCGAACAAACCGGGATGCCCCCACCAGGATCAACACCAAAGGCAGACAGAAGACCCCCAAAGAGAGGTCCCGATTCCAGGCCTGCACGCTCAGATACAAAACCACCAACAACCACGCGGAGACCAGCAACCAATCATGGGCCGACCCCAGCAACGGTGGCAAATCCGCCTGCTGGCTGCGAACGGTCAAATAAATCGTCTGGGCAACCAGACCCGCCGCCGTAAATACAACGGCCGCCCACCGCATCACGTGGCTCCGCCGCAGAAACTGCGTCAACTCCAGCGCAAAGGCCGACACGTAACTCGCGAAGAAACAGAAGAGGGTGACGTTGGAAAGCTGCATCGCGACCGGGAGAATCGATGGAAGATTCGTCAGTTGACTAACGATCGAGGTTGGGGAGTGGTAGGATTTTCCAGGAGGAGCGACCATCATCGCCTCCCGAGTTGGGGAAAGGCAAGGCAACAAAGGGATTTCCTCCAGTGTGAACGATCGATCCATTTTAGGCGGGAATCGTCTCCCGGAACAACGTGTTCGATGGCTGAGCGAGGCGTGGAAATGCAGAGAATCTCGTGTCATTTTGGTCCAATCAGGAACATCAGACCTCTCGGCCTGTTCGCGGCCACTTTCCTTTGCGGACTTGCACAGGGGGCCGAACCTGCCATTTCCGTTCGCAAAGTGGGCAACGATGCGATTGTCGCGATTGATGTGTCCGTCCCAGATGGACCCCATCTGATCTGGAAAGGGCAGTCGATCGAATCACGGATGGTCGCGGATTTCCCGGGCATCAAGGGAACTCTGACTCACGCCGAAGAAACGATTGTGCTCTCGTACGACGTTCTCGAGCATCGCGATATCTCCGAAGAGCGACGAATTCCCCGCAAGACGGCCACGATCCAATGGCGGTTGGAAGGCTTTCTTGAGACCGATTTCGCTAACAAAGACCTGTCGGACTACCCGCTCACCGAGAAGTTTGTGGTGCGACGTCAGTTTTCTCCGACGACTGCGGAATGGAAAACACTTCTCCCCATACTCCAGGAGTTCATCCAAGCCGGGGAAAGATGGCATTCCCGCAATCCCCATCCGGCCGTGCCGTAAGACCAGACTTTTCCACGATGACCGCTGGCGGGTGGCATGCCCTGACGTTAGGAAGGGCGTGGTTCGAAACGCCCTCCACGCCCATTCGCCGCGTGCCAAGCCCACGTCGCGACGCAGCGTGGCCATGCGGATGAAACATTCGGCAGGCGGCCCATCAACTTGGGAGAATCGGCCGCTGGGTGGCGGGGGCGCTCCGCGATAGCGGAAGCCCCCGGAGCGTGAATCACCATTCCGGCGCCATTCCCGATGTCCATTCAGGAGGAATCTGATCCAGTGGCAACGGACCTTTTCCGGAGACGTACCAATTGGCCGATGACCACTTCCA
>JAGQQQ010000381.1 GCA_020426125.1 Planctomycetaceae bacterium | reverse complement strand
TGGCATTCGTCCTGCAAATCCCGGACGAGACCCGGTCTCAGCAATTTGAGTATGAAGGGAACGGGCAACCGGCGAGCGAGACGGCTCTCGACGTCCGTTTTGCCGACGGCGACTCCAATCGAGTCTTGCTCTATGCCCTCGCCTTCGGAGTGGCTCTCCTCGGCTGGTGGCTGCGAAACGCGCGCACAACACTGAAAGCCGGGTATCTGTTCCTGGTCATCGTCGTCCCCATCGCGGTCATCGGCCTGATCCCCGGCTTGTACGAGACCGCTCTATTCGGGGTCCTCCTAGGGGGCGTGATGACAATCGCTGCGTGGCTATTGCTGTTGTGTGCCCAGTGCTGCCAGTGGTGTCGCGATCACTTTTCTCCCATTTCCAGCTCTGGAATCAAGCTGCTGCTGATGGCAGCCCTGCTTTCGTCCGCCGGGCTCCCGGCATTCGCGGCGGAACCGGTCTCGAAGACGGGTCCGCAAGTCGCCGTCCCCCCGCCTCTTCCGGATCCGGTTCGGGATCCTTACGTGGTGATTCCGTATGAATCGCTGGAAGACATTGACCAGGCCGACAAGGTCTGGGTCCCCGCGGATCTGTATCGCAAACTCTGGCGGGCCGCTCATCCCAACGAAGTTCTCACGCCCAAGTCGGCTCAAGGACTTGTCGCCGAAGCAAACTACGTCGCCCGACTGACCGAAGGGGACTCTCCGCATGTCGAAATTCAGGCGCGTTGGGTTCTCGTCAACCTCACAAACCGGGCGATCACCATTCCTCTCCCGATTCAACAGCCCGGACTCATGGACGTTCAGAAAAACGGCGAACCCGTCCCTCTGATCGTCAATAAGGAGAATGCGGCCGCCGTCGTGCTGCATGAGTCGGGTGTTTCCATCATCGATGCCACGCTCATGCTCCCGGCGGATGTTCAGCGGAGTGTGGGACAGTTCCAACTCGCACTGAGTCCCGTCGGGGCCGGGGTGTTGACCTTTGAATTGCCGGCGTCCGAAGAGGAACTGGCGGTTCGAGTGAATGGGTCCACCGGCACCTACCGATTGACAACTGAGGGGGATCAGAAGCGAGTCGAGATTCCCGTCGACGCGGGTGGAAAGGTGGCCGTCAACTGGCAACCGGAAGCCCAGCAGGGGAACGCCGACCAACTCGTGCAGGTGCAATCGGCAATCACGCTCGACGTGAGCGATCTGGGGATCCAACAACGCTGCGGATTCCGGGTGACGGTCCGTCAGGGAGGACTGAATGACCTCTCGTTTGAACTCCCCGAGGAACTCGCGGTGAAGGGAATCAACGGCCAGGACATTGCCGGTTGGGAACGGGTCGACGACCAATCCCCTCGCCAACTCAAGGTCTTTTTCCGGCGGACGATCAGCGATTCGACAGACTTCACGCTCGATCTCTTCCAGGATCGCCAACTGAAACAGGCGAGCGAAACGGTCAACTTCCCACTCATTGCTCCGCTGGGAGTGACTCGGGAAACCGGCGCATTGTCCATCGCCGCGCCGGATCATCTTCGAGTTCGTGTCACCGAAACCAACGGCCTGCAACAGATTGATCTCGCGCAGTACAAGCCGACCGTCTCCCCCAGCGCTGCGACGTCGGGGCCGGTGATTGCCTACCGTTTCTCAGCACGGCCAATCAGCATCACCGCCGAACTGAGTCGACGGGAGGCGGAGGTCCGTTCGCTTGTGGACCACGGTGTCGACATCGGTCGCCGCAAAATCATCATCGCCAGCCGTTTCCAACTGGAACTCCAAGGGACACCTCAGCGTCTGCTGACGTTCTCCCTGCCCGACGGCTACCTGACGATGGACGTCGTCTGCCAACAGGCGGTTGATTGGTATGAAGTCGACAATGGCGGAGAGACGCAACTTGTCATTGAACTGCAAAACCCCATCACCGGGAGCATCGAAGTCGGGCTGGAAGGCCATCTGGTCAAAGATCCCGAGGATGCCACAGTTAGCGCGTCCGTCCCTGCGTTCGCTGGGTCGACGCGACAAACCGTCTCGGTCGGCGTCTGGTTTGACGATTTGTATCAGGCGTCGCTCAGCAACTCCGGAGACTGGCGAGCTGTTCCGGTCGGGCAGCTCAGCCAAGGGATCCGGCAACTGCAAAGCCGTGCTCCGCAGTTTGGATTTCGGACCACGGAAGACAACGGCCCCCTGGAATTTCAACTCCGCCGGGCCACGCCCGAACTGACCGCCGATGAGGCGACGCTGATCGCCGTGACCGATGCGACCATCGACTACGGTTTCACGATTCGCTGGAACATTGCCAATGCGGCGGCGGACGAGTTTGCGTTTACCGTCCCCGACTGGCTCGGAACACTGGAAATCGCCGGACCGGGAATTCGTCAGGTGCAAAGTACGGACGCCGGCGGAGGCCGGACGCGATGGACCATTTCGCTGGTCGATCCCGTTCGCGAGCAGTATCTGGTAACAGCCGCCGCGACGGTCGGAACGCCCCAGGACTTTGTTGTCCAGACGCCGGCCATCGAGATTGAGTCGGCCACCGGAACCGGCAGTTTTGAACCCTTGGAGACGCAGCGAACATTCGCCGTACTCGTCAATCTGTCCGGTGATCAACTGGTTCCGGTCGATCTGGAGCAGTTCGAGTCAGTCGCCGTCGACCAGTTGCCGTTGTCCCTTCCTGACGCGTTGGTGCGGCAGGCCATGGAAATCACCCGCACCCGAAACGGACGTTCGCCCTCGTGGCGGATTCAACGGCTCGAAACCGCCGACGCGGCTCAAGCGGTCGTTCTCTCCGCGACTCTGACGACAGTCTTGGAAATGGACGGCAGTTGGAGGACGAACGCTGTCTACGGAATCCGAAACCGAGGCCAACAGTTCTTGGGGCTGAAGCTTCCCGAAGAGTCCCGCATCTTGTCCGTCTTCGTCCGAGGCGTGCCGAGCCGAACGGTGTTGACCTCCGTGAACAACGAACCTGTTCATTTGGTGGCGTTGCCGCAGACGAGTGAAGTCGATCTGTCATTTGATGTGAATGTGCTGCTGGAAGGGCGGTTGGGACGCAGTCTTCCCGAAGCAATGTCTCTGATGGGCCGGGAAGTCCGGATTCCCGTTCCCCAGGTGGTCTCCCGGAATGACTCGGGCGAGTTTGGATTGTCCGTGGCTCAGACGTTGTGGACGGTCCACGTCCCTGATGATCTCGATGCGAATCCCGTCCGCGAACCGAAGGCGACGAATCTGACGTGGCATGCGGAACAAGCCTGGATCGCTCAAGAGCGGCAGCGGCTTTCCCGGTTGGAATCGGATCTGAATGAGATGATGCGGATCGCCTCCGATGCCAAGGCGGGCTATTCCCGAAGAAATGCCGCGATCAGCAATCTTAAAAAGTTGAAACGGGATCTCGCAAATCAAAGCGAACAGGCCTCGTCACTGGATGCGAGCGGTCCGGTGCAAAGCGAAGCGAACGAACTCGCGGAGGAGAACAGAAAGCTGTCGGAACTCGTGCAGGAGACGATTGACAGCAACAGCGACTTCGATGCC
>JAGQQQ010000380.1 GCA_020426125.1 Planctomycetaceae bacterium | reverse complement strand
GTTCACGGCGGAATACGGCAACGACTTCGATGGAATCGAACAGATCGGAGGCCGTTACCTGATCGAGGGGAGCCATCGCTTCGGGGTGGACACCGAGTTCCACTCCTGGCTGGAAGAATTGCCTCAGGGCACCGACTCGCTCTGGACGGGAGACTTCAATGTTGTCCACCGATTTGCTCAAAGTGAGCACGTCCAATTCCGGACAGGTCTGGGAGCGAACTGGCTGGAAGACCATGGCAGCGCCGATTTCGGGATCAACTTCACCTACGGTGTTGATGTCTTTCCAAAGAAACCCTGGGTTTGGAGCAATACCATCGACTTGGGCACGTTGGGAGATGCGGGACGATTTCACTTCCGGTCAACCATTGGACTTCAGGTCCGGAATGTCGAATTCTTCACTGGCTACGATTACCAGCGCATCGGCGACGCGGAACTGCCAGGACTTTTGACGGGAATCAAGCTGTCGTTTTAGACGTCGTCAGGGTCCTGGCGAGCTGTGAAGTCCTGACCGAAATAACGAATTGTCCGCCTTCCGACAGATTTACCGAGAAAACGGTGTTTCTGGACCGGTGATTGAGATGTCATCGACCGACTCACCCAGTTTCGGAAGCGCAATTCTTCGCAAAGGACCGGAGAAGGTCGACGGCTTCTCCCGGCGTTCAGAGTGGCGGACCAGTTCCGTTGGCCGCCCGTCCGAGATTGGGGAATGTTGACGCACGGGACTTGCCGGGGAAAGGGGAATGTCGTCGGCATGCGAAAGTTCAAATCCGAACCACGGCATCCGGGAATTGCTATCCATTTGAAACCATCGTCTCCCGACATGACACCCTGACAGAGACGCGAAACCCAGCGTCCACGCAAGCAGAGTGACGACAGAACGACGGCGAAAAAACACGAAAAGCATGGCTGGCACCTTGTTATTCCGTTTGTTCCAGATCGGCCTCGTACTGCTGAGGCAAGCCAGCACTTCGAGTTGCGATTGGAAGAGACGACAGTGCCTGACACCCGGCTAAAGCTGTCAGCAACAGGGCTGCGAGCCAGACCGTGCGAATGGGTTGCGAGTGCATCTTCGCCTCCTGCGACGGAACTCGACTCGTGCTGATCAAGTTGGCCTCACAGGAATGCATCCTCTTGCATTCTTGATTCCAAACCAATCAAGACGACGTGGAGTTGAGGGAATTCTGAAACGGGTGCGTTTTCGTCTTGAAAACACAATTCGTGCCATTTCTCTTGCGAAGTGGCGGATATGACGGACGTCGAGTGAACGGGAACAGGCGGTTGATGGGGCGAACCAAGTTAGCGAATCGAACGCGGCGCTCCCCATCATTCCAACCGGTCTCGGTGTGTCTTGGACTCAGTCGAGACAACAAAAAACCCATTGCGAGGCAATCTACTCCTGACGAGCAAATTCACAAAGGCAAATTGCCAGAGGTTCCCCCCAGCTCCGCGAGGATCGGCAAAATTTTCAAACTCCCCGCAAAAAAATGGGAGCCATCGCCCCGAACTCAAATCGGATCCCGCAAGCGACACTTCCATCAGAACTCCTTGGCTTGTTACCGGGACGTCAACGGAATGAGAGGTAGTCTTCTTGGAATGAATTCCGCACGGCACCCTCGCGTTTGGGACGAGGGGACCGTACCTTTTGCCGTGCCCATTGACGAACCGGTTTTTTTCGGAATCACTGTTGAAACTGGTTCGTCCCGTTCATCAGAGATCCTCAAGTAGGCAATTGGAGATTCAACATGGTCAGATGGGAATCCGGCCGGCGCAGCGAAAACGTGGAGGACCGTCGTAGAATGGGGCCGGGGAAGGCCTCTCTGGGAGCCGGTGGTACGATCATTCTCTTGATTCTCGTTTTTCTCTGTTCCGGTGGGGACTTGGGAAAGGTGCTCCGTGTTGCCTTACAGATGCAAGGACAACAAGGAGCCCCGCAGCAGCAACGAGCACCGGATCCCGAGGAGGACCGACTGGCGGATTTCGTTTCCGTGATCCTCGCAGACACGGAGGACGTCTGGACTGACATGTTTCAACGAATGGGGAAGACCTACCGCAAGCCGACGCTCGTCTTGTTTCGTGGACAGGTCAGTTCGGCCTGCGGTTTCGCCTCCGCCGCGATGGGGCCGTTCTATTGTCCGGGTGACCAAAAATTGTATGTCGATCTCCAGTTCTATGAAGAACTGAGCAACCGTTTTGGAGCGCCGGGAGACTTCGCCCAGGCTTACGTTATCGCCCACGAAGTGGGACATCACGTCCAGAACCTTCTAGGCATTTCTGAGCAGGTGCAGGCTCAACGGGCCCGTCTTAGTGACGAGGAATACAACGAGTTGTCCGTACGTCTCGAACTGCAGGCCGATTTTCTGGCCGGGGTCTGGGCACACCACGCAGATCAGCAACGTGATATCCTGGAACGTGGCGACATTGAAGAAGGTCTGCGTGCGGCTGCCGCGATTGGAGATGATACTCTGCAGAAACAATCGCGAGGTTATGTCGTTCCCGAATCATTCACCCATGGGACTTCCGAGCAGCGCGTTCGCTGGTTCAGAAAAGGGCTCGAAACGGGGGACTTGTCACAGATGGACACATTCAGCGCGTCGAATTTGTAGAATGTCCTAAGGAAATCACATCGCCCAGCCAAGACGAGGCGATATTGGGAAACCCCTTGGAGGATTTGGTTTCATGCGACATTGGCTCATCACAGGGTTACTCGTTCTCGCTCTCCGGCCAGGGGCGTATTCGGCCCCCCTGTCTGGCAACTCCCCGCCAGAGGAAACGGCCAAACGTCGTCTTGAGCCGTTTAACGAGTTGGTCGGGGAGTGGCGCGGCATTGGCCAGGAACGAAGGGGGTCGAATCGCGGGGCGTGGAAGCAAACGGGAGAATTCGTCTGGGACTTCACGGGCGATGTCCCAGCGGTGCGGTATTCCGTCGAATCGGGGAAGCTCACACAGGAGGCCCGTTTTTTCTGGAATATGGACCAATCCCAGATCGAATGTCTGTTCAAACTGCCCGACGGAACAAACCGTTCGTACGTGGGGAATTGGGCCGATGGAAAACTCGTTCTCATCAGTTCAGAGAGTGGTGACGGGAACCGCTTTCGCCTGACCATCACTCCGCTTAACGAAAAGAGGACACTTGTGCTCCATGAAAAGACCACAGGGACCGGAGAGGTCTTCTTCCGAGTCGCGGAAGTGGGATACACCCGTTCTGGGACCAGACTGGCACTGCCCGGAGGAGTCAGCCGGGAGTGCATTGTCACCGGCGGAACGGGGACCATCCAAGTCACCTACAAAGGTCAGACCTACTACGTCTGTTGCTCCGGCTGTAAGCAGGCGTTCGATGACGATCCGGAAGGAATTCTCGCGGATTTCAAGGCACGCCTGAAAGAGAGGCTCGAAAATGCCGAAAATTAGCACGCCGGCCGGGAGTCGCATCACGTCTCAAAGCCGATCTCTTCTCAGGTGATTGGAGCCGAGAACAGATCTGACAACCTCATCAGACTGTCACGGGTTGCACGTCAGCAATTGAGGGGTTTGTAGGTTTTGGCGGTGGTTCTGCGGGTGAAGGGGGAGCCGGGTCGATTGGCTAGGTAGGTCTTGAGGCGGCCGTCGTCGGAGAGGGCGGCGGAGCGGATTTGGAGGATGGCTTCGCCTCCTTTGAGCCCGTCGTTCCAGAACATCTCGGTCCCTTTCACTCGCAGGTTCATCTGTTTCACCAGTGACTCCATGGGGGCGCTGGTCACGGGAAGCCCTTGTGTGCGGTACGCCGCGTAGTGCATCCGTGAGGC
>JAGQQQ010000379.1 GCA_020426125.1 Planctomycetaceae bacterium | reverse complement strand
TAGGAGCAGCGGTAGGGGAGTGACTGCCCGCTGGGGCATTCTCCGCTCCAGCACTGGTCAGCAGCCGGAGGACTTCCGGCAAGCGAGTCGTGGAGACATGCTGGACTTCGCCGCCTCCGGCGCGAATGGCCCAGACTTCAATGCCAGACTTTCCCGTGAGACTGCACGTCCCCGACACCTTTCGGCTTAGGATTTCAACGATCACAAGGATCACCCCCTTTCTGAGGTTCTCAAAAATTTTTCAGCGATCACTCTCGCCAGGTCGGTTCACCTCTGGTATGGAAATCAACCACGACTGGATGCTCTTCATCAACTCGATCACGGCCGGGACATCCGCCGGATTCAGGGAGACGGATGTCGTCTTCCATTCTTCGGCACTGCGATCGAAATAGCGTTTCGCAATTGAGACCGATCGAACCGGTGCCGCGTCGGACTCGCGAGAGTTCTCAAACACAGCCACCGAAAGTGGGCCTAACTGAGCTTTCTGAATGGGCATGGACATTGGTGATCTCCGTTTGATGTTGTTGCTGCCCCTCTACCAATTGGCGCCGGCGCTGCATGTTTTCGGACTTTTTAGAACTCATCCGGGTCGATGTCGGACAAGTCGTCGTCCAGCAGGTCGTCCAATTTCCGCCGGGAAACAGCAGATCGCCAGACACGGCGATTGACTTCCACCACGAGAAACTTCGAACTGCTCGCCACAATCGCCCAAACGAACGCCCGCGAGGGATGCACCCCCTCAGTCAGCAAAATGGTCATCGTGACCCCATACAACCCGGCCCATAGCGTCAATCGCTCTGCAACATGCCTCATCATTCGCCTCGCTCATCGGTGACAGGTGAGACTCAACAATTGAATCTCCTCACGAGATGGCGCCGGCGCTGCACGTTTTCAGCGGGAGGAGCGGCGAAACCGTGTCCGAGCGAGAATTTGCCCAAGAATGGCAGTGGCATTGGCCGATTGGCAATGCCCCCGAAACGCGATCAGAGATCGTTGAATCTCCTCCGAGGTCATCGCCGAAGATCGGTACGATGACTTCTGCAATCGCAACCTTCGGTTGAACCGGCGAAGCGTGGACTGGCTCAGGCGGCGATCCTGAGGAGTGAGCCGCAGCCCCAGGAATGTGAGCGGTTGGAAAGTCGGACGCAGTGATGTCTTGTCTGGGTGCAAACGCAACCGGAGCTTCCTGAGTTCTTGCTCCAGCAGTTCCCGGGCATCCCAAAGCTGTCGTTTTGAGTTGGCAAACAACAACAGATCGTCCGCGTAACGCAGATACCCGGGAATTCGCAACTGTTCTTTCACGAAATGGTCGATGACGTCGAGCAGGACATTCGCGAAGAATTGGCTGGTCAGATTGCCGATTGGCAATCCGGTTGGCCGGAGAATCGCGAAGAGATTGTCTCCGGGGAAGTACGCCGGAGTGGCTTGATTGGCGAGAATGCCATTCCCGGAGTCGATGATGAGGTCGATTAGACGGAGGAATGGCTCATCTCGAATCGACCTTCTCAGAAGTCCCTTCATGACGTGATGGTCGACATTGGGAAAGAACCGGACAATGTCCGTTTTAAGCACGTAGGTGTACTTCCTCTGAAACGAGTGCGCCCGGTCGATCGCCCGATGGGTTCCCTTCCCCCGTCGGCAGGCGTAGCTGTCAAAGATGAACCGCCGCTCGAAGATTACTGGGTCAGCGCAGTTGGTCGCGACGAGGCGACTGTGCGGCGGTAGTTCAGCGAGCAAGAACTCTGGGACCAAGGACAAGGTCAACCGTTTGATTTACATCATCCACTGACCAGCCCCAGCGGGACTTTCCTCATCCAAACGCCCTTCGGGGGCAAGCAAAAGCCAAGGGTTCTACCAGTGGTCGATTACTGTAGGCATTAAAAAATGCGACTAGGGCGTCGCCCCAGACCCTACAGAGATTCTGAGTCAATTTGGGAAGACAACTCAATGGAATTCGACTCCAACTCACGACACAATCGAAAACCGATGAAGCTGACTCGGAGGTCGGGATACTCGCTGAAACGGTACGCGGAACGGCAGAAGACTGCTTCGCGGTTCCACGACCCGCCACGTAACACACGAGTTGAGCCAACGGGCGAATCGATCGCCGCTTCACAAATTGTGGAAGGAATCAGATCAGCGACTGCCCTAAGAAAATCTCGACGCCGATTCTGATCTACGGTCGACCAGTCTACTTTATCGTCTAGATTAAGCGTCTGATATAGTCGTTTGAGATAGGCGGAATCGTCAAACCAGTCCAAACACCATTCCCAAACGTTGCCGTGCATTCCGCGGATGTGAAAGTCACTTTCAGCGTTGACTGAATCGAAGACAGGAATTGTCTTCCCAACCCCATTTGGATGTTCTCCCAGTGCGACAAAGGGATCATCTCGTTGCAAAAACTTCTTGTACCTCTGGGAATTGCACCTGAAGTTAGCACATCCCGGATGAAGCGTCTCAAAGTGTTTGACTTCTCCTTCCATCCAAAAAACTCCGAAGCGATCCTGCTCACCGTCGCGTCCGCCGTGACACGCAAATTCCCATTGTGCCTCGCTGGGGAGCGAATACTCTGGCCCCAACCAACGGGCGAACATCATGGAGTCAAACCAGCTAACGCCTATCGCGGGACATTGTGCCTCGCTGGCATATTTGGAATACAAGTTTTTGTAGACGACTGCATTCGCGGGATCAAACAGCCAGTATTGTTCTTTCGTCACCGGCGTGGCCTGCATCTCAAACGGCTGAACCTTGACTAGATGGCGGGGGTGTTCATTGCCATCGCCGATGCCCATTGGGGAGCCCATCCAGAACACAGAGGGATGCCGCTCCGAATCGGTCGGGTGTTTCCAGTCCGGTGGCGGGCAACGCTGGAAGTTCTCGACAAGTTTTCTTGCGATAATTTCTGACGAATGGTCAAAACATCCCGTAGTGTCACCCACCATGGGCGCTTCCTCATCGCATAAACGTGCAAACTCAGAATGAAAATTGGCGATCACGTTTGCACAGTTTGGGAGTTTGTTTTCACTGAAAAAGTGCCAGCAGCGATGCATCAGTTCGGTCGGACGAAGGTGTTCTTCTGACGGGGACCGATTGAAAAGCTGCGCCAACGATTGGCCGAGAATCGCCTCATCCTCAGGAGAACGTATCGTCTTTGTTCGCTGAACTTCAGAAAAGTCAATTGCGAATCGCCACGTCCAATACCACGATGGATCAAAAGCACTCTCTTCCAGTATTCCCCTGGTTTGAGGCTGCAATTCGACCTCCGAGAGAGAATCCCCCTCAGCAGAATTTGAAACATTTCGCCATTGAGGATCCTGGTTGGTCGCCAAATGCACGCCACAGTAGAATTCCATAATGCCCCGGTGGCTAAAGCAAAAGAAATTGCTCCCTGCCACATCGTTGGTTTCCGTGAGGCAGCGATCAGTAAAGTCGCTGACTTTTTGGAGAACGGTCCAGTCCAGTCTCCATTGATCATCGTCGGCTGACCGATCCAATCTGGTTGCCACGTTTCGTTGAAGATTCAGGATTGCGTCGTCACCGGAAACGCCGCAATCATGCTCCCGGTCTTTCTGGGACATAATCTCGAAGGCAATGGCCGCGAGCATCCGCCGCCACTTGACTCGCGTGTTCGGATCTTTGGCATCGATCCCCAATTCACGAAGTTCGCGGTGTTCTGCCGCCCTTCTGGTCAAATGCTCATGCACCTGTTGATAGAGATCGGCTCGGTTCGAGAATGTGAGCCGCGTTGTTCCTCTGCCGGCCAGTTAACGGACGAGGCGAAGAACTACTGGAAACGAGAGGAGTTCTTGAAACGCGTGATAACCCGGGAAAAGAACGCTAAGGCTTCGTTGGATCTTCCAACGGCGGTCTTGCTCACTGTCTGTCGATTCGACTTTGACCTCTGGTACTAAAGCCGGTGGCTTTCGCAGGTATTCATACTGCTGCTCCGGAGTGAAACGTTCGATCCGCGCAACGGGAAAATCCGCGAGGAGACCGAACTGCTGATCGTCAACAGCGTATTCGCGTCCGGTGATCACAACGCAACATCTTCTGCCGCTGTCAGTCGAAAGGAACTGAGTCAATGTCTTGATTGATTCGCGGCTGCCAGCTTGGTCAAGAGCATCCAGGATCAACACGACTCGGTTGTGCATGATCGCCCAATTGACGAGCTTCTCCACGGAAAGTGGCTGATTTGAACTTTGGGCGACGGAGGAAATCTCGTCAGCCAACTGTCTTTCCAGGTGGGACTGGAAGTCTTCTGGCCAAGGTTTGTCACGACCTCGTTCCCAACGAACGACAAACGGAGGCTTCTCAGCGAAGAACCTTTTCCAGTCGGCGAGGTTAGGGTCCGACAAGAAGGCTTGCAAACGCCGGGTAAAGACGGATTTCCCGGCACC
>JAGQQQ010000378.1 GCA_020426125.1 Planctomycetaceae bacterium | reverse complement strand
GATTGAGCGGGAACAAGAATACGGCGGATGGGAACTGCCGCTCACCTTGGCCACCGCCGACAAGGATTTGATTGTTCGCAATCTCGGGTGGAGCGGAGATACCGTCTGGACCGAGTCTCGTGGAGTCTTCGACCCCCCTGCGGCCGGGTATCAACGGACTTTAGAACTGGTCAAAGAACTCAAGCCCTCGGTCATCATCCTGGGATACGGCAATGTCGAGGCGTTCGGCGGTCCGTCGAAACTTCCGCCGTTTCGGGAGCAATATCAAAAATTGGTCAATGACCTTGCATCGGTGGGGGCTCGGTTTGTCCATCTTTCCCCGATTCTCTTGGAGAAGACATCGCTGCCCGACCAATCGGAAGCGAGACTGGCCCAAACCGACCGAGTGAATCAGTCCATCGAACAGTACGCGGGGGCGATTCGGGAAATTGCGGGAAATCGCCAGGAATTGTTTGTCGATTTGATCGACTGGCAACGTAGCCGAAGTTCCGAAGAACCATTGACCCAGAATGGCATCCATTTCTCGGCTGATGGCTACCTCGCCAGCGGCCTGTTCCTCACTGCCCAACTGACCGGAAAAACGCTCACTCAAGAGAACCTTGCCTCAGACTCTGTGGAGAACCTGAGACTGGCGATCATTGACAAAAACCGACTGTTCTTCCATCGCTGGCGGCCTCAAAACATTACCTATTTATTCCTGTTCCGAAAGCATGAGCAAGGGAACAATGCCGTCGAAGTCGCGCAGTTTGATCCGTTTGTCGACAAGGCGGAGGAGTCAATCGCGAAGAAAGCCGATCGAATTGCGGAGTCGTGGAAGTAACTTACCCAAGAGGATGTCCTATGTTCGCCAGGTCTCGAAAATGGATTTTCAGCCCGAACATTCTTGCAATTGTCTTGATCCTGACCATGGGAACAGGGACGGCCTCCCGACTTCAGGCCCAAGACGCGGATGACGCTCGCCGGGAGAAGGTCCTCTCCGCGATCAAACGCGCCCAGGAAGCTCTCAAAGGCCGACAGAACGGCGATGGCAGTTGGAACTCCGGCAATCTCGGTCGGCAGTATGAAGTCGGTGTGACCGGTCTCGTGACACTCGCGCTGCTCAACTCTGGACTTCCGGCGGATGATCCAAATGTCGCCCGAGGACTCGCCTGGCTCAAACGGCCCGGCAACGATCCTGAGCGGACTTACGATATCGCGATGTCCATCATGGCGCTCGCCGCCGCCAACGACGGCTCCGCCGTGGGCAAGATCACTCGGCTCGCGGCCAAACTCGAAGATGGCCAAAATCGCGGCGAAGACGGGGGGAGCTGGGGCTACACCAAACGAGACGGCCGTTGGGACAATAGTAATACGCAGTTCGCCATTCTCGGGCTTCGGGAAGCGGCGAACGTGGGGATCCCCATCGATCGGGAGACTTGGGAACGAGCCCAAGACCACTTCCTCAAAGTGCAAACGGGGCCCGTTGAAGCAGCCAGTGGTTCCGGCTGGGATTACACATCATCCGGTTCACCTTACGGCAGTATGACAGTCGCCGGGATTGCATCGCTCGTGATCACGAGCGAGATGCTCCAAAAGGATCAAGGTATCGATGCCGAGGGACGGATCGATTGTTGCGGCGACGAGGAAGATCCCGCGAAGGAAGCGATTGAGGCCGGAATTCGCTGGCTGGCACGGCACTTTGCCGTGCGGGCGAATCCCGGATCGGGAAGCTGGATCTTGTATTACTTGTACGGACTTGAACGCGCGGGCCGGTTCACCGGGCGTCGCTTTTTCGGCGACCACGACTGGTACCGGGAGGGGGTCGACTTCCTGATCGAAGGGCAAAGTGCCCGGGACGGTGTTTGGGTCAGCCGCACGGAACCAGATGAGTTGATCAGCACCAGTCTCGCATTGCTGTTTCTGTCAAAGGGTTTGTCCCCCGTTGTGATCAACAAACTCAAGTTTGGTCCGCGCAATCCCGATACGGGCGAGGTGACAAGCGATGATTGGAACACCCATCCTCGAGACATCAGCAATCTCGTCAGTCACCTTTCCGGACTCCCGAATTGGCCCAAACTGCTCAACTGGCAGATTGTGGATCTGCGAACGGCCGCTGATGGAGAGGGCCTCCCCGCATTGATGCAAAGTCCCGTGCAATACATCAGCGGGACAGAGCGGCTCGATGCGATTCAGGGCCGTGAACTCGAACTCCTGCGTCGCTACATCGCCCAGGGGGGGTTCATCTTCGCCGTCCAGAACTGCGGCAGCGCGGCCTTTGAAGAAGGGATGCATGATCTCGTCCGCCGATTGTTCGATGGCCAGTACGAACTCCGTCGCTTGCCAGCGACTCATGACGTCTATCGCAGCGAGTTTCTGTTCGACACGGAAGTCCCCCCCGAACTCTGGGGCGTCGACTTCGGCTGCCGGACGGCGATTATTTATGCCCCGTATGACCATGCCTGCCGATGGGACAAATGGTCGAAACATCCTCCGCGAGGGCGCCCCTTGGCGGCGAACACACAGATCGACAAGTCGATCAAGATTGGCACCAACGTCATCGCCTATGCGACGGGACGAGAACTCTGGGATACCCTGAATCGCCCCAAGATCCTTTCCCCGGGAGAAGAGAATCAACTGAACCGCGGTCGGTTGACCATTGCCCGATTGCGTCACACAGGCGGATGGGACACCGCTCCCAATGCCCTCAAACGGTTGCAGTCCGCACTGGAGACCGTCGGCATCGAAGCCGCTGCGACCACTCCCAATCTTCCGGCGAATGATCCCGCACTGTTCGACTATCCGCTCATCTACATGCACGGCCGAAAGAACTTTCAACTCTCTGACGAAGAGCGGACCAAACTCGTGCAATACCTGTCCAACGGCGGCTTTCTTTTCGCCGATGCCTGTTGTGGGGCGCAGCAGTTCGATGAAAGTTTCCGTCAGCTCATGAAAGAACTCTTCGACCGGGATCTGGAGCGGATTCCCATCGAGAACGAACTCTACAACCCTCCGCTCGGATACGACATCCGTCAGGTCCAGCGGCGGATCCCCGACACAGGCGCCGGAGCCTCGAGTCTGGATCAGGTGATGAGCCTGGGCGAACCGATCCTGGAAGGAATCCAGATCGACGGCAAGTACGTCGTGGTCTACAGCAAGTACGACATCAGTTGTGCGCTCGAAAGGCAGGCAACCACCGCGTGTGCCGGATACTCGACGGAAGACGCCGTGAAGATCGGGGTCAACTTCGTCATCTACGGATTGTTTCAGTAGGCCAACGGGACGCAGTCCCGTGCGCTCGTGCAACGCTTTTCCCGAAAAGCGCCAACGAGAATGGGAGTTTGGCTGCTGATTTCCACACGGATGATTGAACTTCGTTGAGAACTCCGTTCCAATTCTCGAAGTGGATTTGCTCTTCTGATTTGGAATCTGTGATGTTCGGTTTGTTCGGTGGAAAAGATGTCAACGTGATTGCCGTGATCTTCGAACGGCGGGACCTCTATCAGGTGGGGGGCCAACGTGTCAAAGGGAAGGCCGCCGACAAAGCCCGCGACGGTGCCAAGGGGCACGCCCGAACCGTGATCTGGGCCGTCTTCAACCAGCAGGGATCCTACCAGGAGGGGGGCCGCGGTGCCGGAGCGATCAACGTTCCCCCTGACGTCATCAAGAGACTGGAACGTGAGCTGCAAACAAATCGTACCGTTCAGGAAGTGCTCAAGGCATTAGAGACCAAACAGACTGACAAACTCGCGAAGCCACTTGTCTGGGGCGGGTACCCGCCAAGTCAGATGCATGGGATCAATTGATCCACAACAACCCGCTTCGATCACTCACGACCTGGGGTTCGCGTCAGACTCTCGAAATCCTCCGTCACAGCAAATCCGTCAGCTGGTCGATCCGAATTTCCTCACGGCTTGCAAACGGTTCCCCATAACCCCGTTCGATTGACCATCCCCAGTACCGGGCGCGGTCGCGAATATCATCCAGACCCGTGGGATGGGTCGTCGAGCGGCCCGTGATCACCTGGCTTTCGTAGCATCGGATCGCGTCCATCTTCCGGTCGATCACATCCGAGATATCGACAACAAAAGCCGGCTGGGGATGGATCCGCAGATGGATGCTCCAGTAATAGAAGATTCGCGGGGGATGAAACGACTCTCCCAGCAGATCGCTTCGCGACAGTTTTGCCCAGAACCGGGCGGCATCAACCAATTGGGAAGCTGAGACATGGTCGGGATGCGAGTCCTCCCAATACGGAGCCAGTAGGATTTTTGGCCGGGTCATCCGAAACACGCTGGCAAGCCGATGCCGAGCCTCAAGGCTTGCCTCGAGTTTGCGATTGGGAAGTCCGAGTTGATGTCGCCAGCTGACGCCCAGGATCTCGGTGGCCCGGGCCGTTTCCCGAGCGCGAAGTTCGTCGGTGCCATGCGGAGTGGGTTCGCCCGTTGTCAGGTCAATGATTCCGACCCGAAGGCCTTGGGCCAGGCTTTTCAGAATCGTCCCGCCGACGCTGATCTCCGCGTCGTCCTGGTGCGGAGCAATGACAAGAATGTCCAATGGTTTTGAGAGAGGCCTCATGTCCTGTTCCTGTTTGACTTTTGGGAATACGTTTTATCGAATTCCCGGGTGCCGAGTCAGCCAAGACACGGTAAGGAACAAAATGATCTTTACCCAGTTGGCGAATTCCGAGATAGTCACTCTCCCTCCCTCGCATCAGATTCCGAATTCCTCCCCCTGACATTTCCCATTTCATGACGGAAAGGATGCCGTCGATGACCGCGAAATCCGCGATCGCGTTGTGCGCGCTACTAGCAGTGGCATCCGGATGCCAGACAATGAACACCGGGCAAACCGCGAGCTTCACAAACTCGGACGAGGATCCCTGGGTCCATGAGGCGGGAACAATCGCCCGCAACGAACTCGAACGCGAGGAGATCAACGATCCACTCGGGCTACGAAACATCTTTACTTCATCAAAGGCCCGCGAAATCGAACGAAATTTGGGGGTCGGGGAATAGTGTGACGTGTGATCATCTTGGGATCCGTTGCCAGCGTTCTGGCGATTTCCGCCGTTGCCGTTTTCCAATGCCCATCTCATGAAATGGCCATCGCCAATCCCACGTCCCCGCGTCTCAAATCTCATAACACCGGCAATTGTGGCCGATCGGCCCGCCATGGTCATCAGTTCTCTGTCGGAGGAGATCCGACCCGATGGTTCCGTGAGGACGGAAATCGATGCCAACATCATCCGAAAGTCGGCGAACTCCAGCTGGAGTTTCCGTCCTGACCGCTGATTGCCGCCATCACTTGGATTCATCCAAGGATTGTTCCCAAATTGATGCTCCCTGTTCGTGGCCTTCAACTCCTTGAAAAAAGGCCTCGAATGCGGCCTCCATATCGAAGTCCTCGCAGCCCTTCCACTCGACAAGTTTGACTTTGTGGATGCGGAAAGGACCCTCTCCGGGCGGGGAAAACGGGATCGCGAGAACTGCCTCCGAATGTGGGGAGAAGTAGCTGCGGATTTCCACGATGAGTGAGTCCAGCGACTCGCCATCGACATGGATGACGGCATCGAAAATCAGCGCGGCGTCGTTGGCATTGACTTCATTGTCGGCCAATTGTTGCTTGCCCGCCGATACGGCCTGCTCCAAATCCTCATGGGCAAGACGGAGCATCTGCCTCTCGCCGTTTGCCGCGGTGTAGGCCAGCATCGGTGTGAGCGGGGACCCGTCGGAAACGCACCAGATTCCATGAGCAGCGAAAAATCCCGCCAGTTCAAATGCGGTTTGCATGACCACTATCTCTCAATCCATCGGCAACGTCGAGTAGATACGCTATTCGACGTAAACGAATTCGTTCATGCTCATCAATGTCTGGCAGAGATCCGTAAGTGCCAAACGGCTCGGGCCGGCGCCACCTTCCGCGTCATGCAGCTTTCGTTGAGCTTCCAGGAATTCCAGCGACAGGGATTTTTCGGTGGTGCTGGGGGGACGTCCGAAGGCGATCTGATACGCCATCTCCACGGCTGCCGGTGGATCGTCCGTGGGGAGCCGTCCAGCAAACGCCTGTGCGTACTGCCTCCCTTGGGGGCTATTCATGAACATCAACGCCTGCGGCGCAATGGTCGTCGTCGCCCGCTGCCCGATGCTGACCAAGTGCTCCGGCCAGTCGAACAACATCATCATCGGAATCAACTGACTTCTCTTGATGAAGAAATAGACGCTCCGCCTCTTCATGTTTTGATCAAGTGTTCCTGGGCCGAACATCGTTCTGTCCAGTTCTCCGGCAACACTCAGCATGGAGTCGCGAATCGCTTCCGCCTCCAAACGGAGTGGTTCGCGTCTCCAATAGGTGAGATTTTCCCGATCCCGTTCTGCGCGGCGTTCATCAAAGTCGTTCGATTGAAGATAGGTGCTGCTCGACATGATGAGCTTGTGGACTGGCTTCAGTTTCCAGTCGTGTGAGATCAGATTCCCCGCGAGCCACTCCAGCAGATCTGGATGAGTTGGAGGCTCGCCCGAGGCTCCAAAGTCATTCGGCGTACTGACGATTCCACGGCCGAAATGATGCTGCCACAGGCGATTGGCCATGACTCGGGCCGCGAGAGCCCCGGCGCCGTGATCGACGTCCGTCATCCAGTTGGCAAGGCCCGTCCGACGAAAACTTGTCCGATCCCAGCTTTCTGGTGGCGAGACCGCCCAGTCCGGGGATCTCCGGTCATCCCGCATCAGCACTTGGACAAACCCCTGTTCGACGATGCGATCCTTTTGCTCGACGTCCCCCCGACGTAACAGATAAGTTTCCGGGTAAAAGTGCGGAAAACCACGGCCATCGGCGTGGTGTGGCAAATGGGGGAGGCCTTCGGTTGCGACAAGCACCTTGGTGAGTTCGATTCCGGGACCCTTCTCTTGGTATTCCTCGACGGCTTGATGGGCAGCTTGCCATTCCGGCAGCGTGGTTTTGTACCAGTCGATAGCCGTTTGCCAAGCCTCTCCAGCGCCTTCGGAATCGGCGGTTAGTTTGGCGAGGGCTTCTCGAACAGCCGGTCCGGGGCCGCCCCCTTCTCCCTGGGGTTCTGCGCTGGCATCATTTCCCACTGAAAAACGGAACCGTCCGACCTGATGTTGACCATTGGGATGATTAAACGTCAGCGTGATCGTCAGGCGAGACTTTGTGTCGATCTCCAACGGATGTTCCGCCACGAACACTGCCGCCTGATCTTGGCCGATCTGGCCATCGACCGCCCATCCAGAAATGGGGTCGTCATCGATAGATGCCGCGACGGACAAGGCCCCGTCGTTCTGCTGATGGGTCGCCCTTGCAGCAACCAGTTTCACTGCCTTGGCATCTCCCCCTGATACGGGAGCGACTGTGATCGTGATATTTCCCAACGCGAAATTTCCATTCCCGGCCCGGCCCGGTCCCTTGTGAGGGAGTGACTCGTGGGTCAAGGCTTCCAGCCGAAAGGCGACGATCCCGGTTCGCTGAGTTTCGGCGGTGAATGTCACAACCTCTTGCGATGGAGCCTGTCCCTGGGCAAGAAAGGAGCCATCGTCCAGTTGCTGGAACTTTGTTCCAGCGGATGTCGTGACGGTGCCAGAGAGGATGTCCCAGTCCGACAACAATTGGGGGTCGGTCATCGACCGGGCGAGCCACCCCCGGAATCTCCCCGGGAGGACTTCCTTCTCGAAGGTTTGGAGTTCGTGCGTGAGTTGCGTCAGGCGGTCCTGGAACTGTTGACGTCGCTCCAAGTTCTTCTCGGGAATCAGATCGAACTCTTTTTCACTTCGGATCACCGTGGTGAAAGTCGCCGCCATCCGGTAGTAGTCTTCGCTGGGGATCGGATCGAATTTGTGGTCATGGCACCGTGCGCATCCCAGTGACAGTCCAAGAAAGGCCACCCCTGTTGTGGAGACCATGTCATCGAGTTCGTCGTAGCGCGCGGACTCGAACTCCGCTTCGGTCAATTGTGTTGGGAAGGCCCCCCCACCCAGGAA
>JAGQQQ010000377.1 GCA_020426125.1 Planctomycetaceae bacterium | reverse complement strand
GAATGTTGTATTCATGGAAAGACTCCGATTTCCAATGGAAAAAAGGGGATTGTCGAGTGGCCTCTCCCCCTCATGCACGTTGAATGCCAAACATGTTTCGCCGCGAAAAACAGGAGGATTGAACTCTCTTTTCGGGTTCTTCCGGCAAGAGACGAACAGGATCTGACCACTTGGAACAGAATCTTCCCAGCAGAATGAATGGCCGCGGAGACCTCCCCAAACCGTGAACAAACTTGTTACAACAAACAGAAATCAATCGATCGCGATGCGAGGCGTCGCATGGTTTGGGGAGACAGGGCGTGGAGATTCGTTGTCCGGGCTGCCAACGGCTCATCGATACCGGAGAAGACTTATCAATCGATACGTCTTTGGTGGGGGAGTCGATGTCCAGCGTCGTCTGTCCCGATTGCGGGATTGTCCCCTTTTCGTCGGATGCAACCGAGACCGTGCTCGCACCGGTGTCCGGGATCAAGGTCGCCGATCGGGTCGCTCACTTCGAGCTGATCCGAGTTCTAGGAAATGGGGCGTTCGGGGCTGTTTACTTAGCCAGAGACATCAATCTTGACCGTCATGTCGCGCTCAAACTGCCGATCGACCGGGGACGTGAGACCTCGAATCTCATTCACGAAGCTCAGGCAGCCGCCGGATTGCGGCACGCGAATATTGTGTCGGTTTACGAGACGGGCCAGGAGAATGGTCAGAGTTATATCGCCACCGAGTACGTGGAAGGTTTGACGCTACGGGATCTGCTCACCACAGGCAAACCCCACTTTCGCCGCACGGTCGAAATCCTCTCTCAAATCGCGTGGGCATTGCATCACGCCCACCAGGCCGGCATCGTGCATCGTGATTTGAAGCCGGGGAACATCCTGTTGAACAAAGAGGGGCAGCCGTTCCTGGCCGACTTTGGACTGGCAAAACGGCTCTCTTCCGGGTCGAGCATTTCATCCGAGGGGCAGGTTGTCGGAACAGTCCGGTATATGTCTCCGGAGCAAGCGGCCGGCCGAACACGGGACACGGACCGCCGCTCGGATATTTATTCCCTAGGGGTCATTCTCTTCGAAATGCTCACGGGAGAACCACCGTATCGCGGGAATCTTAAGGCGATCCTCCAACAGAAAACCGAGCTTGACCCCCCCAGTCCGGCAGGATTGGATCCGACCATTCCCAAGGATTTGGAAACCATTTGCCTGAAGTGTCTCGAACGGGATCCCGCGCGAAGATACCAGTCCGCACAAGAGGTCGCCGAGGAATTCCGCCGTTACCAGCAGAATGAACCGATTGTGGCCCGCCGTATTAGCAGGCTGGAAAAAGCCTGGCGCTGGTGTAAGCGGCATCCTTCGGTTTCAGGTCTTCTGAGCGGTCTGTTCCTGAGCCTGACGATCGGGGCTCTGGGAATGTTCGTTTTTTGGCGACTGGCCGAAGCGAGCGCGGATTCCGCGCGCCGGTCGTTTTACCGTTCGCAAATGAACCTCGCTTCCCAGTATGTGTCCGATGCGGACATTTCCGGAGTCAAGGAAACTCTAGCTCCCTTTGCCCAGGATCCGGAGTTGGCTCCCCTCCGCTCATTCGAGTGGTACTACTTTCAAAACCTTGTCGCCCCCTTTCAAACGGTCATCAATGCGGGAGACCAGATCACGGATGTCGCCCTGTCCCGAGATGGACGTCTTTTGGCAACATGCGACAAGACCGGCGGGATTCCCATCTGGGATGCTTCATCCGGGGAACGACTTCGAGTCCTGTCATCAGAGTCTGGCCAGGTTAACACCTTGGAATTTTCCCCGACGGCGCAACAACTTCTCACGGGAAGTTCAGATGGAATGATTCGAATCTGGAATCCGATGGAGGACGGTCCGCCACTCAAGGAATGGAAGAACGGGCCCGCCATCCAATCCGTTTGCTATTCTCCCGATGGGAAACTGGTCATCGCGGCGGGAGACCGTGGAGCGGCCCGAATCTGGAACCCGGAATCCCAGTCGATTGTCTCCGAAATCCCAACGGGACAGGAAGGATCGAGTGCCGTCGCCTTTCTCGGAAACACGCATGTGGCTGTCGCACTATCGGGAGGGCGGATTCGGATCTGGGATCTTCAGGCGAGTTTGCGCATCCGTGATCTCGAATCCGTTCCCAACGTTCAATGTCTCGCCGTATCGCGAAATGGAAACGAACTGGCCGTTGGGAACTATGGGGGAACGGTCTACCGGTATGATTGGAACTCAGGGGAGCGAATCTCTGAGGATTTAACGGACGGCGGGCGGATCGACCAGTTGAGTTACTTTGCGGACGATCGTCGGTTGCTGTCGACGACCCACAGCGGTCACCTTCGCGTTTTTCAACTTCCCGAGTTGAAGGAAATGCGGTCGCTGAGCACCCACAAACTGTCTTTCGCAACATTCGACCTCTCCCGGGACGAACGCCGACTCGCGATTGGAGGCGCCGATGGCCGGGTCCGGGTTCTCGATGCCCAGCAAGTGATCGAACCGGTCGTCCTCTGGCACGATGCTCCCGTCCGAAACATTCTCTTCGGCGAAAACGGGCGGCGGCTCTTTTCGACCACCGCCGAGGGCCAAGCAGCGATCTGGGACCTGAAGACTTACGAGTCCGAACCAGTCAAAGAATTTCCAGTGACACGATTTCAAGCGATCGGGACCCGGCAAGGCCAGTTTTACTCCGCGACCGCAGAAGGGAGCCAGGTTCGTTTTGCCGTTGTCGGGGACAGTCCATCGGAATCCGTCGTCGAACTGGACGATGAGGTCGTTCTTTTGGAGATGGCGGCGTCAACGGATTCCGTTCTCGTTGCCACACGAAATGGCCAATGGCTTCACTTTCGATCTGATGATTGGTCGTCGCCGGTCGCGAAGTGGTCTGGACGAGGTGAGCGGCTCACAGCAATTGCCATTTCGCCGGATGAAAAACGTGCCGCCGTGAGTTGGGACAACGGAGTGTTTGCCATTCAGTCCCTGGAAGACCCCGATGAGGAACCAAGAGTTTTCCAGGTCTCGGGCAATCCGACCGCCCTGACGTTCTGCGGGAGACAGGCAAATCGGCTCGCTCTGGCAATGGAGACCGGAAGCCTGCAATTCTTCGATCTGAAATCCTATCGGCTTCGACCAGTGATTCGAGCCCACATCAGCCGAATCAACGATGTTGCTCCCTTTCCGGATGGACGACTGATTGTTTCCGGCGGACGGGACCGGGAACTGAAACTCTGGGATGTCGAATCCGAAGAATTGCGTGCTGTGCTTCGTGGCCATTCCCGTCAGATCTTTTCCATCGCGATCGATTCGTCGGGAGAACGGATTGCTTCAGGAGGACTCAGCGGAGACATTCGACTCTGGCGAGGCACTCCAAATTTCAGCCCGATTGACTCCCCATAATCGTCTCACCGCAAAACACTGACGATTTGCCGCCTGAGTGACTGGGAGCGACCAGGGGAAGTCGAAGTTCCGACGAGGCCTTTGATGGGTCGAACCGTTTGTGTGTCGAGTTTGGAAAGCCCCGGGAAGTTCTCGTATTCACAGATCTCCCCGTTTGTTGTGATTTCATTCTTCAGAATGGAAGAATGACCCACCCAGTCCAGTTTCTCACGTCGAGAGACTTT
>JAGQQQ010000376.1 GCA_020426125.1 Planctomycetaceae bacterium | reverse complement strand
CAGCGGACAAGATACTGATTTCGGAAACTCGTTCCGGTGGACACGGCGGCCCACCAGTGGCCGGTTTGCATCTGGGCGATGATATCGTCGAGTCCGTCGCCGTTGACATCGCCGACTTGGATGTTTCTCCAACCAGCATCCGCATCATTTGCCCAGCGAACCCACTGGGTCTCGGAGCCATCGATCTGATCCGTCTGAACCCACCATTGGCCGGTGTTGCGTTGCCGGGCAGCGCGATCCATGCGGCCGTCTCCGTTAAAATCTCCAGCAATGGCGTCCCAGTCCCCGTCGGCCCAGACGTCGGTTGTCAATTCATAGCCCGACTTCAAAGTCCACCAACTGTCCACAGAGTTGTTAAACACAACGACATCATCTTGGGTCGGAAGGACCTTAATGGAGATATCGTTCCCATCTCCCCCCCGATAGGTGAACACGGCCGTCCTTCCGGACCCGAGCCAGTTTGGAAGGAGCTTATCGGAGGGGATGTCGTTGTAGTAATTTGAGCCGTATCCGGCAAAGCCCCCTCTGCCCCCGCCGCGTCCCACCAGCAGGTACTCCGCGCCGGCTTCCGGGACGAGGTTGTCTGTCGAGAGATTCAGAGTGATATTGGAGAAAGCAATGTTAAAGTCTCCTTCGACTTGGATCAGAGGCATCGTGCGCTGTACTTCAGTCACGGTGAGATTGAAGACTGAGCCTGAGGCGCCGTTAAAGTCTTCGGTGACATAAATCCCAGGTGGATCGCTCACATCTCCGACAACCGTCAGATCCACTCCCCCGGGTTGTAGACTCAAACTTCCTTCCACCCAGAGACCAGGGTTGTACGCCGGACTCTCGATGTTGAGCTTGGATCCGGTCGCCAAGAAAAGGTCTCCGATAAAAGCAAGATCCAGAAAGTCCTCTGTGGACTGAATATTCCCTTTGAGTCGGGTCAGTGGCGCCGTGATGTTCGTAAACTGCGGAACAAAGATCTCCTCCGCGATCACGGTCACGGTCTCGGCGGAGACTGTGGGCTCAAGGGTGACTCGGGCGGGATTAAACCGAGACACCGACACTTGGCCTGAAGTCTGAAACGGATCCGTCGCCCGATTCACAATCGAATCGGCGCGAATCTCGATGTCCCCCGTCGCGTTCGGACCTCCAATCACGCTGCTGGCGAGAATGAACAAATCCCGGTCGATCGAACTTCCGCGAGCGTGGATCGTGATATTCCCCGACTGCGAAAGGATTTGAGTCGTGGCCACTCGATGGGACGCAACGACCGTCAAGTCATCCAGGTTGCCGTCCGCATTGATAAAAATGTCGCCGCCGATTGTCTCCAGTTTTTGAAAGACGACGCTCCCGCCGTAGGCCTTGTCGGTTGGAATCGCTTCCAAAGTGATGTTGCCTTGATTCGTTAGGACGTCCAGTACGCTCACCTGGCCTGACGCGCGGAGATAGACATTCCCCGAATCGGGCGTTGTTCCGGTCGTGACGATGTTCCCGATCATTTCGATATTGAGATCGGAGGTGACGCTGATGTCGCCATCCACTGATGTCAGGGTATCCAGACGAGGGCGAGTCATATGGATAGAGATGTTGCCAGCATCCGGTCCCACTCCAGTCGACGTGATTGGGATCCGCAGGTAGGATTCGCCAGCAGCCTCAATCGAAATATCTCCGTCAACGGTCGAAATTTCCAAGTCGTCATTGAGGTAGGTGGAAAATTCCGACGCATTGGCTTTGATCGAGATGTTCGCGGCATCGAGACCTGTGCCCGTTGAGGAAATCGTGGAAAGGATTTCGGTCTGGAAGATATTCTCGAACGCCCATTCCGGAGCATTCGCACGGATATCGATGTCCCCGTACGCACTTTGGATTTCGACATCCCCCCCGATGATCATGCCAACATTTGTCCTCCGGCGCCCGGTGTTGCCAGTCCCAAATAAGGAGACCGACCCGCCAAAAGCGGACTGACTGGTCGACGCGACCCGCGAACCGTCCTTAAAGATGATTCCGTGCGCGGAAAGTTCACTTTGATAGGGAACATTTCCGCCACCGGTTCCCACGAGCAGGATGTCACCAGTACCACGGGTCTCAATTGTGCCATCGACAACGATCCCGTCAAAGGGGCGAGCCGTGTTGCGGTTCGGATTGGCGATGAGCCGGACGTCGCCATTGTTCGTACGGATTTCCGCGCCAAAGTCGACCAAGATGCCTGTGTCTGTGGTGACGCGAAGCCCCAAGTCTCCAAAGTCGTTGATCCCCACGAACTTCACTCCCTGATCCACAGGCGAGTTGTCCAAGGTGACTTGGAACTGGTCGCGAAACGTGTGAGTCGCACTTCCACCAAAGGTGACCGCCGCCCCCGCCCCGGAATCTGTGATCCGAACAACGTAATACTGGGCGAGATCCAGCAGTTGCAGTGATAGTGTGTCGAAACCGCTGAAGTCATTGGGGTCAGCGACACCGACATCATCAAAGACTTGATTCGATGTGAACAGATAGCCACTGCTTGTGGGATTGATTTGCAACGTCTCTCCGGCCGACACATTGATATTCAGGATTGCCCCATCATCCGAAATCGCCGCCAGCAACACACGCTCTTCAAGAGACTCTGTGTGCTTCCTGTTTCCGCAAGCGGACCGACAATGTCGCCGCCGACTCTTTGTCGCCGGAGGAGACACCTGAGAAGGATGAAACCAATGGAGAAAGCGAGCAAGGCAATTTCGAATCACCATTTGAGGCCCTTTGAATCTTGTTAACAATCACCTTCTAATCGAATTATGGCTGGAGGATCCTGCGAAGAGAAGGTTGTGTTTAAGACTTTTTGAAAACAAGTTTGAGCCAAGCCGGTTGCGTTCTGGGAGGGGATGGTTCCTTCGCCGAGTGTCTGATGGCGTTTGCCGCCCGAGGCAGTTGGAGGGAGGAGGAATCACATGTGAATCGCAAAGCCGGACTCGACTTGAGGGACTTCTGTGGGTATGGGGGGAGTGTGGGCGAACTTCACTGCGCGAGGCGAAATACAGTTGAAGTCGACGATTTGGGGAAAGAGCAAGCGTGACAACCTATTGAAGTGTTCGTGACATCCCCACGATTCGGGATGAATCCGGAAGTGTGAAGTCGACCGAGGGGGCAAGCTGCTACGTTATCGTTTGGCGTTTCGAGGATGCCTTCCCATTGGGGCGGGTCGGCCCGTGCCTCAACTCGACAGAATCGAATGGGGTGGGCCATAGTTTCATTTACCCACGCTGATCTGATCGGATACACTTCATTTGATCCAACCGGGGGGAGGCGAGCGAGTTCCATCGATTCCGCAGCTCCCAGACGTCTCCTCTGGAGACTCCTGCCAATGTCGGAGTGAAAGACACATGTCGTTGCGAGTCGGCTTCTTGATTTCGATGCTTTCTCTGGTCGTTGTGGCTCAAGCTGATGATGACGATGGGAACCGCTTCTTCGAGACGCACATTCGTCCCGTTTTGATTCAACACTGCTACCAGTGCCACTCGTTGGAGGCCGACGCCGTCAAGGGAGGGTTGCTGCTCGATACGGCATCAGGTCTAACGACCGGGGGTGACTCGGGACCTGCCATCTTGCCAGGTAAACCGGATGAGAGCCCGCTTTTGGAGGCACTTCGCTATGAGACCTACGAGATGCCGCCAAGCGGTAAGTTATCGGACGAGGTGATACATCGGTTCGAGCAGTGGATCGCGATGGGCGCCCCGGATCCCCGTTCCGACTCCCCGCACACACCCCATTTGAAGGAAATGGGAGTGAATCTTGAAAAAGGGCGAGAATTCTGGTCCTTTCAACCGGTGGAATCGCGTGTCATTCCTGAGGTCCAAGACAGATCCTGGCCAAAGACCTGGATCGATCATTTTGTCCAGGCCAAACGTGAATCCTCCGGACTCGGCGTCGTCGAAACTGCGGACCGGGCGACGATTCTCCGTCGCCTTTCCTACGATCTGATCGGGTTGCCGCCCAGTCCAGAGGACCTGGAACATTTCCTCTATGTCAACGACCCTCGTCTGATTGAAAAGTACGTCGACAAACTTCTGGAATCGCCTCGTTTTGGAGAACACTGGGGGCGACACTGGCTCGATGTCGCACGCTACTCGGACTCGAACGGAGGCGATTTCAATG
>JAGQQQ010000375.1 GCA_020426125.1 Planctomycetaceae bacterium | reverse complement strand
TATCGGTTGGCGAATATCTATGAAAAATCGGGAATGATGGAAAAGGCAATCGAGTGCTTCAACGAGGCTGTCCGCCGGAATCCGAAAGACTTCGCCTCGTGGCTGCAACTGGCTCACGCGAACTTGGACCGTGGGGAGTTCTTGCAGGCCCTGGAGCAGTACAAGAAGGTCCTGACGTTTTGTTGGGACGATTCGGTCCTCTCCGATGATGAGCGTTTCCGAATCATTGAGGAGGCCCTGGAATCGATCCTGGAGATCTCCGAAAAGACGGGAAAGTCTCCGCAGCTTCCCCTCCCCTCCCGGTTGCGTGAGCAAGGAGAGAGCCCTCCGAAGATCATCTGCGATCTGGCCAACGAATGGGGCATGGATTTCGCGTTTGCCCTGTATGTCGACGGAGAAGTGGATCCCGATCAGTGCCGGGTTGAAGAGACGGAATCCGGGACCATCATTCGCGTCCGGATCCCCAAAGACCGCGCGATCCCAAAGAACCGCCCCTGCCCGTGTGGGAGCGGAAAGGTGTACAAGAAATGCTGCGGCGCGGAGTGATGGGTGGCCAAAAACTGGATTGCTTAGTGCCAGTGCCAATCGCCCTGAGTCCCCCAGTCTCGAAAGAGCTTGCTTGCGATAGGCCGTTGGTCAAGTGGAGGTTGTTGGCACCTTCAAACAACAACCTCCCTGGCGGACAAGCCGGTCGGTAGTACACGATTTGTTAGTTTTAGGGGTGTCGCCGGGGGACAAATCTCTGAGCTACTTTTGAAATCTACGTCCGGGAAAGTCAATGTCATGCTCATCACAAATTCCACAGGTTTTATTACGCTTGCTGATTTCAATTAGGTATTTCTTTTCGTCAGCACCACGACGACTTCCTTTCTTGGCATTACAACTTGCGCAGACTGTTGCGACATTTCCAGCGGTTGATGAGCCCCCAACACTGGACGGAACAATGTGGTCGAGATGAACTTCTCTGGAAAGTTCTGGCATCATTTCGCAATACAAACATTTGCAGCCGTCGCGAGCGAAAATGACAAATTTGCTCAATGGCTTGTCGAGTCGGAATTTAGGGAACATCCCCGCTGCCAACCTTTTCCGAAATTCAACGTAAGCATCTTGCATCGTTCGAGAAGACGCATGCTTTGGCTGTTGAGTTTGCGAACTTCCAACGACTTTAATCTCAGAACTCCGCCTGAACTCGTATCCTGCCTGAGTCAGAATCTCTCGCTTTAGAGACGCTCTCAGAACGACTGACGGATCATCGGTGTACCAGCCAATCCACCCGTTTCTCTCAGGTTTTACGTGAAGAGTCCGACCGTTGATTTCGTACTCGCGTTTTGGCAACTGGATCAATCTTTCTATCGGACTTGAGACGGTTTCAAGATGCGATAATTCGTCATGAAAGTCCTGTCAGGAAGCTCTTGCTTAGGACTGAGTATTCAGCGCTCGTTGCAGTTTTTGACCGGAATTTTTCTTCGATTCGATGTAGTATTTTGAGACCGTCACGGCTTAGTGACCCATTTTGACGTTCTCCATCGAGGAAAAAGTACATTTCTTTGAGATCTGCTAAATCACCCAAGATCTCCTGGCGGCGCTGGACAAGTTCTTGCCGGTCGAGGCCGAAGATGCGGATCATCGCTTGTCCGCGAGGATTGTTGTTAATGGCGACCGGTTGGCCATCGCTATCGTAGGTGAGAAGGTCTTCGGGATCGTCGACGCCAGGGTCCGGAAGGAGCGGAGATTCGTCGTCGAGGTTGTCGCTGTGGGACAGGGCGCGTTTGTGGGGATCCTCCAGTGGGAAGTGATTCTTCTTGAACCGCTGGTTGCAGAGTTGGCAGGAGGCGAACAGATTGTCCCATTTGTAAGCGAGCCAGAAGTAGCCGGGCTGGGTGAGGTCATCGCCATCGTTTTGAATCCAGCCTCCTTTGGGGCGAAAGTGTTCGACGTCACCATAGGCCACATGCGTGAACTTCGCTTCGCAGAAGCAGCATTTGTCGTGCTGGGCCTTGATCAGAGCTTTCTTGACGGACTTGGCTCCGTAGATGTCGCTGATAAACTCAAACTCTCGCGTCCCGGCATCAAAGGCGTCCGTCATCTCCTTCGTCTTCTTGGGACCACGGTTCTCCGCGCCGGAGAGAATCTTGGGAGCGTTGCCCTTGGTGATTTTGATCATGACCCGTCTTTCTCCTTCGCGAGGAGTTCATAGGATTTCTTGATCAGTTCTTGGATTTCCTGATGGTCCTGCGTCTCAGTGACGGGGACGACATCAATCTCCTGGGCGATCTCCGCGAGCCGTTCTCGATCTCTCTTGGTCAGCTTTGGTTTCGAAAGAATCTTGCGGCGTTCATCGATCTTTTCTTGAACAGCCGGGTTTCGCGGAGTGATGGGTCCGCGAACGGTCGCGAAGAGGTCACTGGCGAGCAATTGATCCAGCCGCCAACTGCGGATGATCTCGGGGTCGTTGTCAATGACCACGTGGTCAAACGGCTCCCCCTGGACCCGCCGCAAAACCGCGACATTCGCATTCACACTGGGCGCCGCCTGAACGACGAGGGGACTGTGCACTGTGGCGATGAATTGCGTTCGCGGAAATTTCTGGGAAAGGAAGGCCATGACGTCCCGTTGCCAAGACGGGTGCAGGTGGAGATCGAGTTCGTCCACGAGACAAATTGCCGGTTCGGCCAAGGGATCGTCGCTGTCCGGGTAGCGTTCAAACAGACGGTACGCGAAGTCGACGACCCAAGCGACGAGGGACTGGTAGCCGTACGCTACGCCACTGAGTTCGACCCAGCCATAGGGGGTCCTGAACTCGACCTCCGGTTCGGGCTTCTTTCGGGAGGGCTGTGTAATGCGGATGTCGGAGACGTCCGGGAGAAGGTCGATTAACGTCTCCTTGACCTGTTTGAGCCGAGCTTTCATCATCGACTGAACATCGGACTTCTTGCTGGCGGAGTAGTCGAGTTCGCGAAGCCATGTGCGTGAGTTAACAAGCGGGTGTTCGTCTGTTTCATATAATGAAGAAACGGAATGCTCTGAGTGACATTCGGAAGTTCGAGTTAGTGACCGATCGGGACCGTACCCACAGACGAAGACGTCTGGAACGTTCCCATCGTCAATTTCGGTGTTGAGGGATTTCTCTCCGAATAAAAAGCCTACCGAGATAGGAGCGGCGTTTGGATCGGTTCCTGAGCCGAATTCCAATTGGATGTAGGGATCTCCCTGTTCGGAACGCCAGTTGGGAGGTAGCGAAAGCCCCCAGCCTGCTCCCAGCGTCTTGACTTGGCCGTTCGCTATTAATGATCGCCCCAAATACCATAACCACCAGATGTATCCGAGCGACTGCAACAACGTGGTCTTTCCGACGCCATTGTCACCGAGAATTAGCGTCCACATCGCTGGCGTGCCATCGTGGTCAGTCAGGTCGAGCATTTGCGGTTCGTCCCGGAAGCAGCGGATGTTCCGGACGGTCATCGACTTGAAGTAGACGGCATCAGTCGGGGGCACGGCGGGCCTCGCAGTAGGAATCGGTTCTCAGGCAGATTGGGGAGTCAATCCTCAGACGTCTCCGGTAGTTCGGCGTTGTGGTAGACTTCTTGCACGTCGTCGCAGTCGTTGAGCATGTCGAGGAATTTCTCGAACATCGGGACGTCCTCTTCGCTGATGGCGACGGTGGATTGGGGGACGAAGGCGATTTCCTGGGTCGTGAGTTCCGTTTCGGGGAAGGCGTCCTGGAAGGCTTGGATCGCGTTTGAGAACTCCGAGGCGGGGGCGAAGATGGTGATGCGACCGTTTTCGCATTCGGTCTCCGTCACGTCGACGTCGGCGTTGAGGAGCGCTTCGAGGACTTCGTCTTCATTGTCGCCGGCGCAGGCTAAGACGGCGAAGTGATCGAAGAAATGGGCGACCGAACCGGTGGCTCCGAGCTTCGAGTTGGTTTTGGTGAAGCAGATCCGGACGTCGGTGATCGTGCGAGTGGGGTTGTCGGTCAGGCATTCGACAATCACGCAGCAGCCGCCGGGGCCGTAGCCTTCGTATCGGGCGGGGGAGTAGGCTTCGCCGCCAGCTCCTTTGGCCTTGTCGATCGCTTTCTCGATGACGTGGGCGGGGACTTGCTCCCGTTTGGCGCGTTCGATCATGTTCCGCAGGGCCGGGTTGGATTCCGGATCGGGAACCCCGCTTTTGGCGACGACGTACAACTGCCGGGCGTACTTGGTGTACAGCTTGGACTTGTGCGCGGCCGTTTTCGCGATCGCATGTTTTCGGTTTTCGTAGTCTCTACCCATCGCAGTGCTTTGATGTTCGGGGCTGGCGGTCTGTACTCACGGAATGCGGACTATAACAGGGAGAAATCGGCCATGGTATTGTGACCTCGAATGGTGGGTGAGTCCGTCGACTATTTGGACACTGGCATTCGTATCAGTTACTGAGGCAGGTGGCCCGCTTCGCACCCTCATCGAGTGCCAGCGTCTGTGTCAAGATCTTCCAAAGTTTTTGATTGAAGATTCCCTGGTGGTGGTTGCGAGCTGTAGTCTTACAGGAGTAGGATGTCAGAGCCGTTTGGATTCATCATTCGGGATTTGTGAGGAGAGCGAGTTGATCATTATTTATCGCGGTTGGGGGCTCGCATTGCTCGGGGCGGCGATCGTTTTGTTTCCGATGCTGTTTCTTGCGACCGGGAGCTTTTCCGTTCCAGTTGTCGCCATCGCAGCGCTCTGGATCTGGTTGGGACGTAGGAAGTTTGACGAAGAGACAGGCGAGGACATTCCCGCGCCGTCGGTCTTTTTTATTCCCGTCTGGTTCTATGGGGCGTTGCTGACGATCCCGGCCCTCGGGTTCGTGGGAATTGAAGTGGCG
>JAGQQQ010000374.1 GCA_020426125.1 Planctomycetaceae bacterium | reverse complement strand
ACATCCAGATGATCAACACCAGCGAGATCCGGATGAGTGCCGTCGTCGCCGCCCGTCAGGGGAGTGCCGGATACGAAGCCCTGACTCAAGCCTTCCATCTTTGATCGAGACCGTCCCCCTGAGCGAAGATCGATCGCAGTTTCCGAGCTGTTGGGGAACTTAATGATCTTCGGGGAACGGGCGATTGCTCCGGTCTCAGAAAAAAACGGAACCGCCATCGATGCGGTTCCGATGGGTGAGGCGTAAACTAATGATCACAATGGGATTTTGACGCCGCTACTCCGGGGCGCGGCCGGCGGTTTGGACGAGTTTGAAATTCTTCTCCGCGTCCGCGAGTTCGGTGCGGTAGGCGGATTCCTGCTTGTAACCTGTGATCTTCCCGATCATTTTGGCATCGGGCGTCAGGACCACGGAGCAGGGGAGCCCTTTAATCTTGAGCGTCTTGACGACCTTCTTTTCTTTATCCGCGTCGAGATGAACGGGGATAAAGGTTTCATTGATGTACTTCGAGACGTCGGGCTTGCTGAGCGTCTCCTTTTCCAGTTTTTTGCAGTAGAAACACCAGTCGGCGCCAAAGACGACGAGAATGGGCTTGTTCTGGGTTAGGGCCAGTTTGTGTGCGGTCGGGAGGTCGTGTTGCCACTGCACGCCATCGGTCCCCTGTGGACTCGGCGGAACGGCATTCCCAAACGGGGGAGCAGCGTGAGCAGTACTCCAGAGGGAAACACAAACAGCAGCGGCAACAGTAAGCGAAGTGAAACGTGTCATGGATCCATCCATCTTGAGGAGAGTGAAAGTCCGGGATTTCAGCCCGTCATCGAGCGCGAGATCAAAAAGATGTTTAGCCGGGTTCCTCCGGAACCCGTTGTGACTCCAATGTCATATTGTCTGTAGAAAAAGCGGGTACTACTTAAACTGAAAATCAATTGCCTGCGGCAGGTCGTCGAGTGATGCGAGACCAAACAGGTCGAGAAAACGGGCGGTCGTTGTGTATGTCTGTTGACCGTCTTCGCGGTTGAGTTCTACTAACTGCCGTCGGAGCAACTGCCGCAGGCAGGACACCGCATTTTGTTTTTCCGTGGCCTCTACATCCGCTTTAGTCACCGGTTGCTGATAGGCGACGAACGCGAGCACCTCCAAAGCGTCCTGAGACAACTTGACGTCCTTCGGGCCTTGATTAAAAACTTTTCGGCGCACGGCTTCGAACTCAGGACGGAGCGCGAGGCTGTAGCCACCTTCGCCGAAGTGCAGTTCATACGGGCGGCCTTCGCTGGCGTAGCGGTCCCCAAGTTCTCCGAGCAACTGGTCCACTCGTTCGTGGTCAAAACTGCCGCCCAGAAGGTCACGGAGTTGCTTGGTCTTCATCGGTTGTCCGCCGACGAAGAGCACGGCTTCTAAAATCTCGATGGGCGTCAGCGTCGTTTCGGAACCGTCCGTTTCCAACTCGGTATCATTGGTCTCTTTTCCGGTGTGGTGGGGAGCATTCCCCTGCTTTGGAAGAGGATCGTCCTCCTCGTTTTCGTGGGAGTCTTCCCGTAACTCCTCCGGCAGTTGCATCTCGACGGCATCGGCCGCTGCGAGAGCGAGTTGATAGGCGGCGTCGATGTCCTCCATCGACAGTTCTTCTTCGCCCCAGTCTTCACGGTCTTCGTTCGAGACGGTTTCCGCAGGCGAGGTCGTCGCTCGAAAGGGGAGCGACTCGCCTGTCTGACCGTCCGGGTTCTCTGGGGTGTGTTCGTCCATGAAATTTTCAAACGGAAAGTTCGTCTGACAGCGGGCAACTAGCGAATCCGTGTCGCTCCCGATCCATCGGGAAGTTGGGTGGGTTGATAGGAGGCTGGCCCCGGAAGGGATGCGGGAATTTGCAGTCGATTGGCCAGTGATGGATCGGTTCGCAAAAACTCCGCGAGCAGATAGGAGTACGCTTCGACGCCCGTCTCGGAAAGGTTCGCAGTCTCTGTGGAGAACAAAGGACTCTTGTCAGGAACGCTACGAAAGCGGTCGATTGTGTTCTGAACGGCAAGAGACCCTGTCGAATCGAGGGAGCGAAGTTGTTGGTCGAGGCTCATCGGGGGAGCCAGCGAGGGATTGCCTGCTGACGGAGTCTGCAGATCCCACGCAGTCGGAACAATCGAGACGACCAGTTTTCCGCCCTGATCCTGCACAAACTTTTGCAGCAGCAACAAGGGAGCTAGCAGTCGCTTCAAGGCATCCGGTTCCGGTTGAAACGGACCGGTCGCCTGCAAATGCGTGTCCAGCCCCATGGTTGCTTCCGCTTTTCCGAGGAGCCAGTTCACCGTTTCGAACTGCTGGCAGATGCCATCCACGCATTCGTTCCCGGAGGACGTGAAGCGGGGATGGGGCGCGTAGGCCGGGAGTTTCGATCCATCGAGACGGAGTGCCCCGCGAACCGACACATCCCCGGCGAGATCGCCCGGGGTCAAGCAGTACACAACGAGATCCGCCTCCAGGACTGACAGATGGTGGCGATACCGAAGAAAATTCACCAATGGTCCAGCGTTCGGACAGCCAGCGTTGATCAGTTCGACGCCGGATTGCTCTGTCATCGACAATCGAGTCGCCAACTGAGACGTGAGCGTCCGCTCTTCCGGCAGGGATAGCCCAAACACGGCTTCCCCCCCCAGGAGCATGACTCGAAAGACATCCGCTGGCTTGGGGACGAGCGGAGAAGCTCCCCGCGTCCCAAATTCCGAGGTCCGAATCGTGCGCCCCGTCGACGGCGAGTGGACCTCATCCCCTTGAACCGGACGTGTGGGCTCAATCCCGATGAGCGGAGCGACATCGATCCAGGAAAAGCGACTGGGAATGATGATCCGTGTGGCATCGGGGGTTCGAGTCGACTGGGTGAGCACCTGTTGGACATTTCTCGCTCGAAGACCGACTTCGACGGCGCAGACCATCAGCGCAAGCAGCACGATTGCCGCGACGATTCGCGTCAAATTCCGCAAGACGCTGCGAAACATCCTTTTCGCCAGCTCACAGGATTGTGAGGGGATCATCCATGACCGAGTTCTCCGCGGAGGACCTCAGGCAGAAACGCCGGGATAGTACGGCAATTTGGCAATCGCGGGCAACATAAGTCTGCGAGGTTTGAATAAGATAGAGAACCCATTTCGCGACGCACTTCAAGTGCTTCGCGAGATGAAAAAATGCAGCCCAGTGTTGTTTCCGCAACATTGAAAGCACATATTGAACTGAAGAACTTCGACTTCAACCCCTCAAGTTTTCCATGAAGATTCCTGAATTAGAAATTCGAATTTGTCGCGGGATTTGCTGTCTCATGGTCTTGGCCATGGCCGGTTCGTCATCCGCGGCCGATCCAACGATCGACTTCAACCGGCAGATTCGGCCGATTCTGTCGGGACGCTGCTACAAGTGCCATGGTCCCGACGCCGAGACTCGCGAAGCCGGACTGCGGTTGGATGAGGCCGCTGGAGCATTGAAGCCCCTGGAAAGCGGCGAAGCGGCGATCGTGGCGGGGAAACCAGAGGCGAGTTCTCTGATTGCGAGGGTCGTCAGCGACGACGAATACGAGCGGATGCCGCCGCCGTCGGAGGGGGACCCGCTCACCACCGCCGAAATCGAACTGCTCAAGCAATGGATCTCCCAGGGAGCCCCGTACGACCAGCACTGGTCATTTGTGTCCCCTCGTGTGGCGGAGATTCCATCCAGTTTGGGCGGGAAGAATGCCGTCGACGCATTCGTTCGCCAGCGACTCCAGCAGGAGGGGTTGTCCCCGTCCGAGGAAGCGGATCGACGGACGCTGATTCGCCGCGTCTCTCTGGACCTGACAGGACTCCCTCCAACCCCGGACGACGTTGCCGAATTCTTGGCGGACAAATCCCCGGATGCCTATTCCCGGTTCGTCGATCGGTTGCTGGCGTCCCCCGCATATGGAGAAAAGTGGGGCCGTGTCTGGCTCGACTTGGCCCGCTACGCCGATTCCGCCGGGTATGCCGATGACCCATTTCGTGTGATCTGGATGTACCGGGACTGGGTGATCGATGCCATCAACGCGGGGATGCCGTTTGATGAGTTCACGGTGCAGCAACTCGCCGGAGACCAGTTGCCCTCTCCGAGTGACGACCAGTTGATCGCCACCGCCTTTCACCGAAATACGATGACCAACAGCGAAGGGGGGACGGACGACGAAGAGTTTCGGACGGCCGCGATCGTCGACCGCGTCAACACGACGATGCAGGTCTGGATGGGGATGACCATGGGGTGTGCCCAGTGCCATTCGCACAAGTACGATCCCATTTCCCAGACAGAGTTCTTTCAGGTCTACGACATCTTCAATCAGACGGAAGACGCCGACCGTCGCGATGAATCCCCCACGCTGGATTTGCTGCTGCCCGAAAGCCGGGCGCGTCAGGAATCACTCAAGAAACAAATCACCAGCACACAGACCGCGATCGAAGATGCCGAGAAGAAAGCCCGCGAATCGGGAGATCTCATCAGCCTCCCCGATGGACCGATCCAGGCGAGGTTTGTGCGCGTCGATCTTCCGGGAACAAAGAAGTTTCTCTCGCTGGCCGAGGTGCAGCTGTTCTCGGGTGACGACAATGTCGCCCGCCAGGGGAAAGCTTCCCAGAGCAGCACGGGCTACGACGGTCATCCCGAACTCGCGATCGACGGCAATACCGACGGCCACTTTTTTGATGCCATGTCGACAACTCACACCAATCAGGAGGACAATCCCTGGTGGGAAGTCGATCTGCAAGCGACGCAGCGCATTGATCGTGTGGTCCTTTGGAATCGCAATGACTCGCCGGGAATCGGATCGCGGCTGAATGGGTGCCGCATCATCTTTCTGGATGAGAACCGGCAGCCGGTTTGGGTTCATCTCGTAGAGATGACATCCGAACAGGACACGGCGGTCGCCGTTCCCGCTCAGGGCACCGACGCCAGCAAAACGGAGCAGCAGGCGTTCGCCGCCTATGTGGCGGCGAGATCTCCGGAACTTCAGAGACTCCGCGACCGCAAGGCATCCCTCGAAAAGCAACTGGCGGGAATTCAGCCTGTGCGCACCCCGATCATGCGGGAGCTGCCGGGAGAGAAGCACCGGACCACGCGGATTCAGATTCGCGGCAACTTTCTCGACTTGGGGGAGGAAGTTCACGCGGGCGTTCCGAGTGCGTTCCATGACCTGGAAACCGATTCTCCGAGTCGGCTCGACTTTGCCCGCTGGCTCGTGGATCCCGAAAATCCGCTCACAGCGCGCGTCGTCGTCAACCGGTACTGGGAGTCACTGTTCGGGATCGGTCTGGTTGAGACGAGTGAGGATTTTGGGATGCAGGGGGAACTGCCCTCGCACCCGCAATTGCTCGACTGGCTGGCGATCCAGTTGATGGAAAACAGCTGGGACACGAAGCAACTCGTGCGCACGATCGTCCTGTCGGCGACCTATCGCCAGGATTCCTCGGTCTCGCCGGAACTGGCCTCGCGGGATCCTCGAAATCGTCTGCTCGCCCGAGGACCGCGTTTCCGCTTGTCGGCGGAGTTGGTTCGAGATCAGGCATTGGCGATGGGCGACCTGCTGAGCCGCAAGATGCATGGTCCGTCCGTCCAACCGCATCGGCCGAAACTGGGACTCAGCGCCGCCTTCGGAGCGTCTACCGACTGGGAAACGAGTCAGGGAGAGGATGCTTATCGCCGGGGTGTCTATACGAGATGGCAGCGGTCGCTCCCTTACCCGAGCATGGATGCCTTCGATGCCCCCAGCCGCGAGGTCTGTACGCTCCGGCGGATTCGCACCAATACGCCGTTGCAGGCCTTGGTCACGCTGAATGATCCCGTTTACATGGAAGCCGCACGAGGGCTGGCGGGTCGAATCCTTCGAGAAGGGGGCGATCCCATCGATCGGAAGCTCACCTTCGCCTTCGAAATCTGCACCAGCCGAGAGCCAACGTCGAGCGAGTTGTCCGTGTTGTCGAACTTACTCGGGCAGGCCCGCGAAAAGTTTCAGTCTCACCCGGAGGAGGCGAAGAAACTCATGGTCCTCGGCGACTCTGGTGGAACCGAACCAGTTGAACAGGCAGCCTGGAGCATTGTCGCGAACGTGCTGCTGAATCTCGACGAGACATTGACACGCCGGTAACGTGAGTTGTGTGTGCATGCCAAAGGTCCGTGGAAGGCCCACTTGCCGTAAGAAGTGGCTGTGACAAGCCAGAGAAAGTGGAATAGTCGATCGATCCCCCAGACTCTGTGGACAACATCCGTGTTCCTCCGTCGGATCCGTCCCATCCGTGTCCGCATTCCCTCGAACCGAGGGAGTGTGGATGAAAACACAACATGCAATGCAATTCACACGCACACACGCTGGAGTCCAGTTCTCGGAGGGAGTTGTTCCGCACGTAGGGAATTGTTACAACGGGACCGTTGCCTCTGGGCGTTCCGTTCTTGGAGATAAGAACGGAACAGGAAGCCGGTGAAATTCCGGCGCGGGACCGCCGCTGTAAACGAGGAGGATTCCGGACAATTTGGCCACTGCCGCGCACATGGTTGCCATGGACATGGTGGGAAGGCGTCCGCGAAGCCGTTTGACTCGTAAGCCAGAAGACCGCCCAGATGGTGCTCCAGGTTGCTTCGGCTTCAAGTTCAACAGGAACGCATGGGGTTTCCCCGTGAGATCGTGCCCGGTGTCGGCGCGAGTGCGGTTCCGTGGCCGGCGCACCGGGAACCGGAACCCGTGCCATGGTCTTTTCTCTCTGGAACACTGCTGTCCCCAGATCTCGCGAAGCGCCTTCCCGTCGAGGCTTTACATTAATCGAGTTGCTGGTGGTGATCGCCATCATCGCAATCCTGATCGCACTGCTCTTGCCGGCGGTGCAACAGGTCCGGGAAGCGGCGCGGCGGGTGCAGTGCAAGAACAATCTCAAGCAGTTCGGAATCGCCTTTCACAATTACCACGATGTCTACGGCATGTTTCCCAAAGGGGGGTTCTTCGGAAACCTGGGGACGCCCGCGATGCAGGCGGCAAATGCTCCTTCTCGGATTTGCAGTTGGGGAGCGGCGCTATTGCCGTATCTCGATCAGGCTCCGCTCTATCATCAGATCAATTTTGACCAGTGGTATCTGGACCCCGTCAATCAACCGGCAGCAGCGCATCACTTGACCGTGTTTGTTTGTCCGTCGAATCCGTCCAGCGATCAGAAGAAGCCCAACGGCGACAACATCGGCTCTCCCGATCGATACGGACGTAGCGACTACGGCGGCAACTGGGGAGAACGGGGCCTGCGGTGCTTCCCGGGAACCAATTGTCAGAACAACTACGGCGCCGGAGGAGCGGGGCGCGGCGTCGTCATGCACATTACGGAGCCGTCCGTGAGTTCCAGCGAAGTGACAGACGGCCTCTCGAACACCGTGTTTCTGGGTGAGGCTCCGGAAGCACTGCACGGCCTCTGGATGGGGCACAAGAACTTCTTCGATCAGAGTGCTCCGTTGAATGCCCGCAACGACACTTTCTCAAACACGCAATTTGCCAGTTGCCAGGTGCCCCCCGGCAGTTCGTTGATAGGCCGGCTGGGGTGTGACTTTGGGCAGGAGTTTCACTCGCACCACGTTGGCGGCGTGCAATTTCTGCTGGGGGACGGTTCGGGACGGATGGTCTCGGAAAACCTCGACATGAAGGTTTTTTCGGCGTTGCTTTCCCGTCGCGGAGGCGAGGTGATTGGCGAATTCTAATCGCGACCATCGCCGCAATCGGGAACTGTTGTTCTCGCCAGCCATTCTTCCTGCGCAGTGTCTCGCCTTTTGTCTATAGTGGGTTTTAATTCGGTGGATGTGACGCTCCCGAGGACAAAGTACGATGGACGATACCGCGACTTATGTCTGCCCCTCTTGTGGAGAGGAAATCGTCGTGCCAGTCGATGTCAGTCAGGGAGAAAGCCAGGAGTATGTCGAAGATTGTCCTGTCTGCTGTTGTCCGATTCGGCTTCGCATCGACTGGCTGTCGGACGGTTCGGTGGTTTGTGAGGCGGACTCGGAATAGTCTCCTGAGTTTCTGACAAGTGAACTTCTCTGCGATTCGCCAAGAAGTCCACTTGTGAGGAATTCAAGACAAACTGCCGAGACAGGAGAACAGTTTTGCATGCAGGGACGCCCTATGGAGTGCTCCGACTCATCGGAGCTTTCTCTCAAGCAAAGCGTCTTTATCAACAGACTGATTTCAATTGAACTCAAGCTGCTTGAAAGGGAAGGCGGTGACGAGTCACCGCACTCCAAAGATTCCTGTGAATTGTTTGTTGTCTCGTGGCGGTTGGCGAAAGGTGTGACGTGAAGCAAATTTTTTTTGTCCTCGCATTGCTGGCCAATGCGTGTCTCCTGTTTACGTTCTATCTGGGATGGACCATTGAGGATGCTGGTTCGCTAGCAGAGGCAGCCCGGAAGCAGGTCTCGATGCACTTTCTCTTCGCACTCGCTTCGGTCGCGTTCGCGTTGCTGGTGCATGCGATTGTTCTGACCTACTTCATGGGAACAGGCCGGTGGATCGAGGAGACGAGCGCCGCCTACAAGTTTGAACCAGATGCCAGGAAAGAGAATATCCGTCTCAAGTATCGAGTGATCCCCGGGATGGTCGCCTGCATGCTGCTGCTGATCATCACCGGCTCATTCGGAGCGATTGCCGACCCCGCCTCCAATATGCAGATGGACGCGGCGGCGACGATCCACCTCGTCCTCGGGGCCGGAACGATTCTCTTAAATATGCTGGTCAGCGTCTGGGAGTCGCAACAGATCAGCAAGAACACATTGATTGTGGACGCAGTGTACCAGGAAGTCCTGCGGATCCGTCGCGAGCGAGGCTTGGATGTGGCCCCGAACGCTCCACGAGCGGACGTATCGGACTCCTCCGCTGAGACGTAATCTCGCTTTCCGTTTTTTGTGCCGGTTCCCAGCGCTAAGTGTGGCGAGAACGCGTGACCGTCTTCTAACATTCGGTTTGACATTTCATTCCAAGAGCCTTCCCAGGAGAAGTTGCCATGAAGGGTAGCCAAAAAGTCATCGATGCACTCAACGCCGGTTTGACAATCGAATTGACCGCCATCAATCAGTATTTCATTCAGGCCAAGATGTGTGACAACTGGGGACTGAAGAAACTCGGCAAGCATCACTACGGAGAATCGATCGAGGAAATGAAGCACGCCGAACTGCTGATCGATCGGATTCTCTTCCTCGACGGTGTTCCGGAGATCGCTCGCTATGACGTCATCAAAGTCGGCGACAACGTCAAGGAGCAATTAGAGTTCGATCTGGAACTCGAAATCCGTGCCAGCAAGACCTACAACGAAGGGGTCAAAATCGCCGGCGAAGAGATGGACTCCGCGAGCCGCAAGGTCATGGAACAGATCATTGTCGAATCCGAAGAGAGCATCGACTGGCTGGAAGCACAACTCGACCTGATCAAGACGATGGGAATCGAAAACTACCTGCTTTCCCAAGTGGGGGAAGGGGAAGAAGAGTAACCTGTCGTGGCCCTGAAGTCGCGAGGGATTCGGGATCAGGGGTTCGGGATTCGAACGATTGGTGATCCCTTCTCCTGAATTCCGGGTTGTTCATTCTTTCATGGAGAACACGTCTCGTTGGCCAAGCGAAACCTGCGTGACGATCCGCCCCTACTGCTGAGTCCGATTGCAATCGAGCTGTTGCCATGCCTCCCAAGCGACGACGCCCCACGGACGAAACCGAGAAGTCCGGCAAAGCGAAAGATCGGGATCCCCTGGGCAAACTGCTGAAGGAGTACCAAGTGACTCTGGGGGCGTTGATCGTCGTCTGCGGACCGATCTTCGCCATCGGCGGCGGATGCATCGGTTATGCCTTGACTCGAGATCCCATGTCACTCGGGTTTCTGATCTTTGGCGGCGTGGCGGTCCTCTGCTCCGCAGTGTTGCTGTTCCTGAACATCTTCAACATTGGCCGCGGGCTGGAACTCCGGAAACGGGGAATTCGGTTTCAGGAGGCAGGCGAGGTCACTGAACTGGGCTGGGGCGACATTGTCGACATTGAGGTCCGGCGTCGCGATGAAACCAACTACGGCGTCGCGACCACAGTGAAGCACAGTGACGACGGAGTCAGCCCCTCGGGCCTGCTGACCAAAACGGAGTGGCACATCACCATTCACGGTGCCGATGGAGAAACCATTCAATTAACACCGACATTCCTGCGGATGGTCGACAAACCACAAGAGTTGGTGTCGTTGCTGCGATTACGGTCAGGAATTCGTTGATCACGACGCCAGATCGTGCGACGATCGGTATTCGCCTCGATTAGAAATCTGACCCGTCGGATACGAACGAGAACTCATCGTCATGCTTCTTGCGGAAGTGTCTAATAACATGTCGCAGACGGCCACCCAGACCGGCATTGGTCTCGGCGCCGCGATCGCCGTGGTCTGTTCCTGGGAACGAAACCGCTCGATCTTCTGGGCCATCATCGCCGGACTGCTTTCCTGGATCTATGTTATCTACTTCGCTCTGTCTCGTCGCCCGGATGAGGTGAAACAGAGCTGAAAGAATCGGCGATGCCCCCCGGTGCCACGCAACGTAGGGATCGCACACCTTGCTATGACTTTCCAATAGCGACAGTCGGACACATCCTCATCAGCTGATTCGGCCTTCGATGTTGGAAGACACGAACCGTTTGGCTCGGAGGTCGGGGTATTCGGTTTGGGGATCCAGGCCGGCCTTCTGCTTGAGGCGAGCGAGAAACATTTGTGGA
>JAGQQQ010000373.1 GCA_020426125.1 Planctomycetaceae bacterium | reverse complement strand
TTCGTCAACGAGCCCTGCGTGATCGACGGCAACCTCGTCTCCGGCCGAACTTTCCATGACAACGGCCACTACGTCGGCCCCTGGATCAAACTGCTGGAAGCGGCCCGCGAAAAGGCCGGCGGCTGACGAAAGGTCCACGAGCAACGGGAAAGTCCCCCACCAAGATCTTCCGTCAATACAGGTAAGAGCAGCGGAGTAGCTTGGGGCTAATCGCCGTGATTGGAGGAGCTGAGTCTTTTCAGACGCTCTGGCGATTGGCCCCCAGAATGTCTTGGACGGCCCTTGGATCTGGAGGCCGGTTGTCATTACGCATCGTCCTGAATCGCAATGCACAGACTTGACAACCTGACACTTGATACCCAGCCGGATTCAGATCGCGTTATGATCGGCTCTTTCTCCGAGACGGCGGAAAATGTTGCGACCCATCTCCGCGTGTTCAGGGTGGTCAATCAAGCCGGAGTCGAGCAGCATGACGGCGAATAGGAACGCCCAGCCTTGCGCTCGCGTTCTTTCCTCCAGAGTCGGTTGGTAAGTTGCGAAGAAATCCTCTCGGGCGAAGGGGGATTCGAATAACGACCAGGCCGAGGCGAGATCCGTGGCCACATCTCCGGCGGTGATGTCTCCCCAGTCGATGATCCCGGAGATTTTGCCGTTGAGCGTGAGAACATTCCGGGCGTGCAGGTCGCCGTGAAGCCAGCGCGATTCCTTGCCGCGAGGCGCTTCCAGGGCATGTTCCCAGACTTCGAACAGGTCTGAGGGGACGTCCGTGGTCCTTGACTGAATCCGTGCCCAAAGTTCTTCGACGTTCCTCGATCGCAGTTGCAAAGGAACGCCCCGGGCATGATGAGGTGGTGCGATACCGTCATCTGGTTGGTGTAAGACCTTCAAGAATCGAGCGAGCACTGGAGCCTGGTCCTGATCTGGAGGAGCGACATTGGCGGTGGTTCCCGGAAGGAACATGAGCATGCTCCATTTCCAGGGATAGAACTCGGTCGGTCTTCCGACTCCGATGAGCGAAGGGACCGGCAAGGGAAGCCTGGGCTCAAATTTCGGGAGCCAAGTTTGCTCATTTTCGATCAACTTCGCTCCCAATTCCCGACGGGGCAACCGGATCACCCCGTTTTTACCGACTCGGTAGGAATCGTTGTCCCAGCCCGTGCCAATCCGCTGAAGGGGAAGATCGGCAAACTTGGGGAACTGTGAATGCAGCAACCGACGCACAAGCAAGTCGTCAATAGTCACTTCCGCGGCGGGCGTTCCGGATGCCATCGTCTCTCCCTGAAATGGAAACTCACACTCGGTGAAGTCGATTGGACGGAATTCCCTGTGTGATTGCCCTCGGCTTCTGGCTGCGATACTTTGGCACCGACCATCTGCGATTGCCAGCCTTGAAACGGGAACTTGAGCACCATGCGAAGTTTGATCGGCTTTTCCCTGATCCACCTTCTGTGTTTATTCGGCATGGAGACCGTCCTTGGCCGAGCCCTGTCCGCGGCGGACCGACCGAACATCGTGATCATCCTCGCGGATGATTTCGGGGTGGGAGACATTCAAGCACACTATCCTGACAACAAAATTCCAACTCCGCATCTCGACCGCCTCGTCCGTGAGGGGATGAGTTTCAGGGATGCCCACAGTTCCTCGGCCGTCTGTTCGCCGACCCGTTACGGCCTGCTGACCGGTCGCTACAACTGGAGAACACGGCTCCAGGAATGGGTCATCGCCGCATACGAACCCCCCTTGATCGCGGAGGGACGCCCTACCTTGCCGAGTTTTCTTAGGGATCACGGCTACCACACAGCCTGCGTCGGGAAGTGGCACCTTGGCTGGAACTGGCCCGGCCCTCAGGAAAGCCGGATGACAGAGAAGCGAAACGGCCAGGCTTTTCTTGAATGGGACTTTTCCCAACCGATCGAGGGGGGGCCGATCGACCGCGGGTTCGACGAGTTTTTCGGAGTCGACTTACCGAACTTGCCACCATTCACCTTTATCGAGAATGAGCGGACAGTGCCGCTCCCATCGAGACCATTTGCCCCTGATCCGGACGAAGGAATCGTCCTCCCAACTCGATTTGCCGGAACGCCAGCCGCTCCCGAGTGGAAGATGCAAGACATCTTGCCGACACTGACCCAACGAGCGGTCGACATTGTCGAGCGTCAAGCAAGAGAGAGGCAGCCGTTCTTCCTCTATTTCTCGCTTACCTCACCGCACGAGCCGGTTGTTCCTTCGAAACGATTTCAAGGAAAGAGCGGAATTGCTCCCATCGCGGACTTTGTGATGGAGACGGATTGGGCCGTGGGAGAAGTCCTTCGAGCGCTCGATGAGTCCCAAATCGACGGGGAGACCGTCGTTATCTTTACCGCTGACAATGGGCACTCCCACTACACCGGCTGGCAGGATCTGATCGCCGCCGGACATCAGCCCAGCGGTCCCTACCGTGGTCACAAAGGGGATATCTGGGAAGGAGGGCATCGCGTTCCAATGGTGGTCCGTTGGCCCGGTCGAGTCACGGCGAATTCCCAATGCGATCAACTCGTCTGTCTCACCGATCTCTTCGCCACCTGCTGCGACATTCTCGAAGCGGAGTTGCCAACCAACGGGGCCGAAGACAGCCTCAGCTTTCTACCCGCTCTCCTGGGAAAAAAAACTCCTTCGGGTCGAAACTCGCTGGTGAGCCATTCCAACTTCGGCGAATTCGCCTACCGGGAAAGTTCCTGGAAATTGGTCTTTCGAATGCGGGAACAAGGGTTGGAACAATCACGAGGAAAATCGACGGTCGCGGAGCTTTACAACCTCACTGAGGATGTCGCCGAGGCCAGCGACTTGGCCAAATCATACGACAATATAGTCGAAGCGATGACCGAGTCGCTCCGGGCTCTCATCCAACGGGGCGCCACCCGCCCAGAGGTGTCGGCCCAAAACGACACGGACGTCCAATTCCAAACAACACAAAAGCTTCGTTGGGCTCCGCCTTTTGCCGATTGATGAACGGAGATTATGAGACGGGATTCCTTGTCTGCCTTGCATCGGCATCACGTTGATTGGCAAATCGATTCGTCAACTCGATGTCTCTCCTTTCTCATTGACGGAAGCCCAAAGGAGTTTGATCTCCTGTTCGATCTTTCGGCACACGGTCTCTCAATGACCGATTCTGATTTTGGGAGATTCAATGCGGAGAAATCCGTAACTCGAAAGATCAAGGACCAGACAAATTCGAAATGACAAACTCAAAATAAGGAAACAACTCACCGAGATTCGCTGGTCATTTTTCTGTCTGATCGCAAATCGTTTCCTCATTTGGAAATTCGGACAATGGGTTTTTATGAGATTTGGAACTTGGGATTTCGAATTTCTCTGCGCTCGAGCATCCCAACGATCACCATCGCTGACTTCGAAAGACGGTCTGAAGTCAGGCCGAACCGAGAATTTCATGGATCGGTTCGCCGTGGTCGATTTCGAGGCGTTTGTGGCCGGGGACTTCGAGCTTTCGGGAATCGAGGCCGAGTTGATGGAGAACGGTCGCATGGATGTCCGTGACATAATGTCGGTTCTCGACGGCGTGGAAGCCTAGCTCGTCCGTGGCTCCGTGAGCGATCCCCCCCTTTAATCCTCCACCAGCGAGCCAGACGGAGAAGCCATACGGATGGTGGTCGCGGCCATCGGACTTTTCCGAGCCGGGTGTGCGACCGAACTCGGTTGCCCAGACAACCAGCGTCTCGTCGAGAAGTCCCCGCTGCTTCAGATCCTTGAGCAGTGCTCCGATCGGCTGGTCGACGCGAGCACAGTTGTTGGTGTGGTTCTCTTTGAGTTTGGTATGGGCGTCCCAGCCGCCTCCGCCCCCGCCGCCATCGTAAACTTGAATGAATCGGACACCCTGTTCGACCAGACGTCGGGCGGTGATCAGACGCCGGGCGACATCCTGGGTTTTGGAGTCGTTAAGGCCGTAGAGGTTTTGGGTCTCTTCCGTCTCCTGCGAGAGATCCACAATCTCCGGAACGGACATCTGCATCCGAAACGCCAACTCATAGGACTTAATCCGCGCGCGGAGTTGTTGATCGTGCGGATACTCGGCCGACGTCATTTCATGCAGATCATTCAACAGATCCAACTGGTCCCGGCGCTCGGCCACTGAGACGTTCTGCCCCGGCGTTCCGAACGCGAGCGGATTGTTGGGATCGAGTGTCATCGCGACGCCCGAGTGTTCGGGACCGAGGTAACTCCCATCGTGGGCGCCAGTCCCGCCGCAGCAGTCCCCTGGGGGCGGTCCCATCACGACGAACTGCGGCAGATTCTCATTGAGACTTCCGAGACCGTAGTGCACCCAGGAGCCGATAGATGGATAGAACCCATCGAAGATGTGCCGGCCCGTATGAAACTGAAGCTGCGCTGCGTGGTCGTTGTCCGTCGTCCACATGGAACGAACCACCGCGATGTCATCGATCTGGCTGCCGACATGAGGCCACCAATCGCTGACTTCAATTCCGCTCTCCCCACGAGGACGGAACCCAACCTGCAAGGGATAAATCTGAGCCATCAGTTCGCGAGGCTTCCCGGAAAAGTCCCGGACGTTTTTGCGATAGAACTCCGACTCCAGCACTCCTTGGCCAAATGGAGACTCATCGATCGTCTTCCCAGCGTACTTGCTCACGGCCGGTTTCGGATCGAACGACTCCAAGTGGCTGACGCCACCATTCAGGAATAGCCAGATCACGCTCTTTGCTTTGGGGAAACGATGCGCTAGCCCCGAGGGAGTCGCGACCGGAGCCGCATGTCCTTCCCCGTGCAACATCGCTCCGAGAGCCAAGCCCGTGAAGCCCATTCCGGCGTCGGCGAGAAACTGCCGGCGCTGAATTCGCCCGCAGGGAAAAGGACGGTTTGCCGGTGGGTGCCGAAACATCATATCTCTCCAAGTAGGAAATCTTTGGAGTGCGGCGACTCGTCGCCGCTTTCCTTTATGTTCGGATGTAACTTGAGGAAGACGCGTTGACCATTCTGGACTCCAGAGCCGGGAAGAATCTCAGGCTGTCATAATCCCATTTTTGCTTGGTTGCAGTCTAACGGATCGTCACAAAGTCGTTATGCAGAAACAGCACGTGAATCAAGTTCTCTTGAGCGCGTCGGACGGGATCCTTCGCGGGAACGGTTTTGGCGGTCCCGCCCGCTCGAAAGGTTTTGGACTCTTCTGCGGCCAGCTGTGTCGGGTGTTCGCGAAGGAACGTTGCGACGCGGCGCCGTTCGGCCATCGTGGGTTGGCGACTCAACACGGTCTCGAAGGCAGCCAGGATGAAATCTCGTTCACCCGCTAGTTCTTCTGCGATGGTCCGGGCGGCGTCTTGAGTGAGTCCGCTGTTCATCATCGCCAGCGACTGGTGGGGGACCACGCTTTCCTTGCGACGGTAACATCCGTTTGGGTCGGCGAGGTCAAACACTTCGAGCATCGGCATCTGCTCGTTGGCGGTCGTCCGAAAGTACAGGCTTCGCCGGGGAATCGTCTCCCCCTGCTGCTCGGGGAGTTCCTTGCCTCCGATCGTCGGATCAAGTCTCCTTGCGAGGTAGAGCGTCGCATCACGAACGACTTCGGCTTCCATTCGGCGAGGAGGCATCCGCCAGTAGAACTCGTTGTCCGGGTCGATCGATAGGGGATTCGTGCCACTTGACTCGTCGAAGTCCCGTTCGGAACTCGACATTCGGTAGGTTGCGGAGAGAACAATTTGACGGTGCAACGGCTTCATCCGCCAACCGTTGTCCATCAGTTCGGCCGCGAGCCAGTCGAGCAGTTCGGGGTGCGTTGGCCGGCGGCCATTCAACCCAAAATTCTCAGGGGTGGCAACGAGTGGCTTCCCGAAGTGCCGCAACCAGATCTGGTTGACCGCCACTCGAGCGGCCCGGGGATTGTCCCGGCTTGTGATCCACTCCGCGAGGGCCGATCGACGACCAGTGCTGGTGCGAGGATATTGTTCCCCGAGTGGAGAATAGGTTTCGACTGGCATATTCAACGCGGCCTCGGCATCAGCAAGCGATTGCGTGGCCTTCTTGAATTCCTCTTCGTTGGTGCCGGCTTTAAGAATGTCGAGCTTCGCCTGGATCATCGCCACTTCCTGCTCGGCTTTGACGGCTTCTTCGAGAACAGGATCGACAATGGATCCATCCTGTTCGGAATACTTCTGGATCTCCGCTGTCAGTCTCTTTTCGACGGATCGCTCCTTCGCTTGCGACAACTCCCATTCGGCCTTAGCCAATTCGACGGCTCTTTCGGCATCTTTCACTCGCTGGGCCAACGTCTCCCGAGACTCCGCGAGCTGGGTGATCGTCAATTCATCGAATTCAACGGCCCCTTGATGGACCCACAACGCGAACTTTCCATCGCGGCGTTCAATGGGAAGCTGATAGTCGAGCTTGTGTTCGCCATTTAGTTCAATGGTCAGCTTGGATCCAAGAACTGTAACCCGCAGTTCGATCTCCTGACCGACCCTCAGGGGGGTGGCCACGATTCCCGCTTGCGGGTACGACTGCTTTCCTCCATGTCGATGGAAAGCCTGCACGCTTTGGCGAGCGTCACTTGTGCTGGTATAGACGTCTTGGGAGTTGCCCTGATCGAGGTAATCAAAACTGAATCCGACGGATCGATATGTCCCCGGCTCCAGTGTGCGATATTTCAGCCGAACTTCGAAATCGCCAGTGATCGGAGTCTTTGTGACGGCTGTCGCGAAGCTGGTGACGGCCGTTTGTGTGAGTTTGCCGTTGTGATAGGCCCAATTTCCGCTGAGGATTTGCCACTGGTCGGAGCGTTCTTCAGAGAAGTCATCCGAGAGAAGAATCGTCGAATTTGTCGCACTGTCCTGCTGCTCGGCATTTGCCAGCTTTTCCCCGGCAACAAGGGCAATCTGCCGCTTCTCTTCAAGACGGGCGGCAGCGCCGGCCACTTCGTTTGCGGCTTGCTCCAGGAGAGTGTCTCGAACGGCCGGTCGCAGAATCGGATACCACGCTTCCACGGGCAATTCGACCGGCTGGATATTGAGTTCGCCCCCCATCGCGGCAGGAACACCGGGACTGAGTGGCCGCGACTTGTCCGGATAGCGGCTGTCACCCCGCTCGAAGAGATAAGTGGAGGCGTCCACGGTCTTGTCGTAAACAAGGGGGATTCCGTCGGTCGGGACTTGGCCGAGAGTGGCGTCTTTCTCCGTGGGAGTCAGTGCCGAAACGGGATCGGTCCGGACATCATGCGGCTCAAAGAATGCCCGAAACCGGTAATACTCCTCTTGCGTGATCGGATCGAACTTGTGGTCATGGCACCGTGCACACCGGAACGTGAGTCCGAGAAAGGCTTCACCGGTCCGCTCGACCGTTTCAAAGAGCCAGACATCCCGATCAAACTTGTACCAGTTGCGTCCGAGATATCCCGTCGCGGGCAAAACAGAGGGATCGTCCCCCGCCAGTTCATCGGCCGCGAGCATCTCGCGAACCATCTGGTCATAGCCCTTATCCGCGTTGAGCGAGTTGATGATCCAATCCCGCCACCGCCAGATGTGCCGCTGGCTGTAACGGATCTCGTTAATCCCCCTGCTGCCGTACCAGTCACTATAACGCCAGACGTCCATCCAGTGCCGTCCCCACCGTTCGCCATAGTGCGGACTGTCAAGCAGATCATCGACCACCTTGTCGTACGCATCGGGCGACGTATCGGCCTGAAATCGTTGCAGCTCCTCGCGAGATGGGGGCAAGCCGATTAGGTCCAGAAAGACGCGACGAAGCCATACTTCTTTCGGAGCTTCCGGGGCGTGACGCAGTTCATGGGACTCGCGTGCAGCTGTAATGAAGAAATCCAATTCATTCCGGCACCACCCCGGTTCTTGAACTCCCGGCAAAGGCGGTCGCTCAATCGGCACGTATGACCACCACGTGCGGGGATCCGCCTGGGGTTCCTCCTTCTCCGGAAGAGGAGCCCCGGCTTTGATCCAGTCACGGACCAACTCGATCTCTTCAGCGGTGAGCGGGGCGCCGTCATTCTCCGGCGGCATCCGAAAGCCCGCGTCCCCGGTCAGGACGCCAATCAGCAGACTTTCCTCAGGATGCTTAGGAGTCACGGCCGCCCCCGAATCGCCCCCCCTCAACAGGCTTTCCGCCGTATCGACGCGAAGACTTCCCTGCTGCTTGAAAGCCCCATGGCACGCATAGCACTTCTGCTCCAACAAAGGCTTGACGTGTTGGAGATAGTCACTCCCCGATCCAGACTCGGATAGACCTCCCAGGACAAGGAACAACGGCAACATCAAGAAGCGACAGGAATTCATGCCACTGAGTTTACCCGACACGCCATCGGATGGGAAAGTTTGACGTGACCATTGTTCGCCAATCGAGGCATCTGGCCTGACTCCGCTGGACGGTACCCCAAACGAATGACTGATCTTCGACCGGCGAGTCCGTCCCCCAATATTGCCTGAAAAACGGCACCGGGACTGACGGCTTTCCGTAAGCCGACCTCTCTCTTCGATGGCACCATTAAAGAATTCGACGTTCGAGACGGATTTTGAAAGGAATCCTCCTGAACTCAATCGAGACGTGTCAAACTTGCAATGCATTGGCAACTATAAAGACACCAAAACGACGACACACGTGATTTTAACCGCATAGAAAACGCGAACAGAGAGTTCTGCAAAACTCTTGGCACGGATCGTGCATTGTCACTCCTCTGACGACACGACGAGAAGTCCTCGGAGGTCGAAAAGATGACAAGACTCACTAGGGAGAGAACCCATGAACGTTATGAAAACCTTTTGTGCCGCCTTCGCTTTGACCACCGCATTCGCTGGTTCCGCTTTCGCTCAAAGTCCATTTGGATTTTGGGGAACCTCGATGACAGCGAACTGCCCGGGGGGAGTTTGTCCGCCTTCCAATTGTGCGAACGGCCAATGCAATCAACCCAGAGGAATGAACTGCGTGAACGGGGTTTGTTATCAAAGTCCTGCCATGAACTGTCAGAACGGAATCTGTACTCCTGCCTACGGGACAGTCCATACTCCGGTCGCGACGCCGACGGCGGCCCCACGAAATGTTCCTTTTATTGCAAACAATGGGAGCGCCCCCTATTTCGGCTCCGGAGCAAGTGTCCCCCAGTTCAACCGGAACAGCTACTCGACACCCATTTCGGGAAGTACGTTGACCTCTGGCCAAGGCAATTTGGGGAATCGTCCCTTCATTCCGGCGAACATGAGTGGAATCGCTCAACTCCCGGTTTGGGAACAGCAAGCCGCCTTGAATCAACGGACCTGTGCGGTCACAGGCGAACTTCTCGGTTCCCACGGAACTCCGATTCGGACCACGATCAATGGCCAAAGCGTCTTCGTCTGCTGCCAGGACTGCCTGAATCAGAATCGACAAATTCAATATGGCGGCCAGTTCCATAACACAAACTTCAACCGTCCCGCTTTCCCCCAGAACTATTCCGCGCCTTTGAACTATCAAGCCTCCAAGCCCGGCTTCAATTTCCACTAATCTCTTGGAGTAAACACCTGATGAGATGACATCATGACGCGAACGTCTCCCTCGGCGAATCGAATTCGCCGAGGGAGATTTTTTTTCAGGTTCAACGCGGAATTATGAGCGAGGGGGCTGTTGTTGCGAACCGATGCGTCGCCATTTGTCTTTGTGGAGGGCGAGGATTTTTAGAGCGAAGTCTTCTTGATCGCGGAATCCATAGGATTGGCGTTTGAGGGTTTTGATTGTGTTATTGGTGCCTTCCAGGGGGTCGGTGGAGTTGCGGTGGTCAAACCAGGCGAGGAGGCCTTCGCGATACGCTTGCAGAGTCGTCGCGAAGGCCTGCAACACTTGGATTCCGGTTCCCATCGCTTCGGCGAGGGCCACTGGCCCAACCGAATAATCCTCAAGAAGGTGAAGCAGACGCTGAAGCGTAAGACACGCCGAGTAGATGGCCGCTCATTGAAGTGTATCATCGCGGATGTGAACCAGACTCTTCGAGGTTGGTTCGCACACTTTCAGCACAGCACCCGCAAAGGACATGACAAAGCTCTCGACAGCCGGCTGCGCATGCGTCTTCAGAGCTTGCTTCGTAAGCGTCAAGGGGGCCACGGCGAGGCCCGTGGTTTCAATGCCAGCTTCACTCGGCCCAATCTCTTCTTCGCCTATTACGGGATGTTCAGTCTGGCAACCGCCCATGCCTTGGCCTGTCAATTCTCACGAAGGTAACACCACCAACCGAAGAGGGGTACCGCGAGAAGGGTGGTCGATGCGGGAAAACCGCTCGCACGGTTCGGTGGGAGGGGGAGTCGACCCCAATCGGCCCTCCCGGCCCCAATCCGTTCCCTCAGCGATTGTATTGGGGGAAGCTCTCAATTCACGACGGACGCTGTGGGTGATGCTTCTTGTCGCTCCGCGACCCGTCCCAAAATGCCCGGACCACTCCGAGGAACAGGGAGCGGTTGGTCAGTTCCTTGTGATCGCCTCGTTCAAATTCAAGATCGCACGACAGAGTTGGGTCCACGCGGCGAGTTCCGTGAGGCTGTGTTCCGATTCGGTCGTCGCTGTTGTTTGTCGTCGGGATAGCTCTTCAGCCTTCTCGGGGGATTCGGCGAACATTCTCCGGGAATTGTTCAGGTAGGCCAGCAAGACCTCTCGTTCCTGCTCATCGGGCGTTCGTGACAATGCTAGACGGAAGGCATGATCGAGCCGAGCCTGATCGGTCCCCTCACTTTCGTCGAGAACTCGCAGCGCAAAGTGCCGGGCACACTCGACGAACGTCGGATCATTGAGCAGAACCAAGGCAGCAAGCGGCGTATTCGAAACGGGCCGAGCGGCGGTGCACTCTTCGCGGCTCGGAGCGTCGAACGCTTTGAGCATGGGGTGTAGGAATTGCCGTTGCCAATGCACATACAGTCCTCGTCGCCAGAGTTCTTCTCCCTCATCGGCGACATAGGTCCGCTTCGGGAAGTTCAGGTGTCGATAGTATCCGTCTGGTTGCCAAGGACGGACGCTTCGCCCGCCAATCTTGTCGACGAGCAATCCGCTCACGGAGAGAGCCATGTCGCGGACCATTTCGGCCGGGAGGCGGATCGACGACTGCCGGGCGTAGAACCGGTTCTCGGGATCGCGACGTCGGAGTTCAGGTGACGCTGTCGACGATTGCTGATACGTCCGGCTCAATGCGATCTGCTTGAGCGTCCGTTTCACATCCCACCCATTTTCCAAGAACTCTAAAGCGAGATGATCGAGCAACTCCGGGTGAACGGGCGGTTCCCCCTGCCCCCCAAAGTCGTCGAGGTTCTTCGCAAGCCCCATCCCGAACATCAGGTACCAGAGTCGGTTGGCCATGACCCGGGCCGTCAGTTGGCCAATCCCCTCTTTGGGGTCTGCGAGCCACTTCGCCAGATCGAGCCGGGTCGGTCGGCTTTCGCGGTCCAATGATCCCAAGAACTCTGGAATGGCGGGCGTGACGATCGGACCCGAATCGTCGAGCCAGTTACCGCGTGGAAGGACACGAATCGTCCGAGGTTCAATGGCTTGGGTGACCATCGTCCGACGTTTAGAACTGTTGAGTTTCTCAATCTCCTGTTTCAGAGCCTCGATCTTCTCCGCGACACCAGGCGTCCCTTCGGGCCGGTTTTCAAAGTGTTTGAGTTGGGTTTGTAGAGTTTCGAGTTGTTCACGTTCGCGACGACTTAAGACTTCGAGTTCCGGTGGACGGGCGGTCGGCAGAGCATTTGAGCCCAGTTTGAAGTGCTGGGCTTCGTCGACATCCGCGAAGAAGGCTTCCAGGGAATAGAAGTCCCGCATGGTGTAAGGATCGTACTTATGGTCATGGCACTGCGCGCACCCAACCGTCGCCCCCATCCAGACGGCGGAGAGATTTCGGATCCGATCCGCCGCATAAATCGCAAGATATTCCTTTGGTTGGACGCCCCCTTCGTGGGAGGTTTGCAGCAGACGGTTGTATCCCGTGGCCACCTGCTGGTCGGTCGTTGGGTGGGGGAGCAAGTCGCCGGCAAGTTGTTCCGTGGTGAATTGATCAAATGGCATGTTTGTGTTGAAGGCGTCGATAACATAGTCGCGGTACGGGGAGATGCTATGGTCCTGGTCTCCGTGGTAGCCGACCGTATCCGCGTAGCGAACTAAGTCGAGCCAGTACATGGCCATTCGCTCGCCGAAATGTTCCGAACTCAAGAGCCGATCAATCTGTTTCTCCCAGGCATCACCCGACTCATCTTCGAGGAATGCATCGACCTCTCCAAGAGTCGGGGGGAGTCCGGTCAGATCGAAGGAAAGCCGGCGAAGCAGCGTGACTTTGTCCGCAGGGGGACTGGGAGAGAGACCTTCTTCGTCGAGGCGATGGAGAATCCACCGATCAATCGCCAATTCCGCCCACTTCTCATTGGAGACGGAGGGCATCGGAGACCGTTCCGGTGGCACATAGGCCCAGAACGCCTCATACGGAGCCCCCTGCTTCACCCAGTCGATTAGCAACTGCCGTTCCTCTTTCGAGAGTGACTTCCCCGAATCAGGGGGGGGCATCAACAATTCCGGATCGTCGGCGGTAATTCGACTCACCAGTTCACTGGTCTCGATATCGCCGGGGACGATGGCATACTCTTTCGCCGCGTCCTCGACGTCCAATCGCAAATCCGCTTCGCGATGTTCAGCGTCAGGCCCATGACAAAAGAAACACCGGTCCGATAACAGAGGGCGGATCTCGCGGTTGTACGACAACTGCCGGACATCATCAGCGTAAGCGGTCAGTAAGCTTACCATCCCCCACGCCAAGACGTAGCTGACAGAGGAAGAGAACCGGCGGAACATCGCTTTGGGAATATGGAATCGCTTCATCCCATCCATTGAAACGATCGAGTGCCAGTCCTTCAAGCCGGGACGACTGTCTCTCCGAACCCGGGAATGGAAAATCCCGGGCGTGATTGACATCCCGTCCGCACCAGTTCCGCGAAATCATCACGGCGATCCGGCCAGAGGCTTGCATTGCCATTCTCCCGAATCCGTGCGACTTCACGAGTCAGCGAGTGGGATCCAAGATGACCTTCATGGCTCCTGGTTCGCCATTGTAAAGACGAGCAAACCAGTCCACGCCGTCCTCGAGTGACGCCGTCGCGGTAATCATCTCATCGACTCGAATCGCCCCACGAGCGAGCAGGTCGATGCAAGCCGGATACTCTCCGCTGGAGGCACACGTGCCGAAGACAGAAAGTTCGCGAGTGACAATGGCCTGCAACGGCACCTCCACGTTCGGAGCGAGGTTGCCCACGAGCGTAACCGACCCCCCTTTTCGGCTGCTTTCGATCGCGGTCCGAATGGTTGGCGTCGCCCCGACGACTTCCAGCACGACATCCGCTCCCCGTCCGCCGGTCAACTTGCGGACCTCGGCCGGCACATCGACTTCATCCGCCTTGAGCGCGACATCCGCGCCTAGCAGCTGCGCCTTCTTCAAACGAGAGGAATCGAGATCCACGGCAATCACTTGGGAACACCCTGCCAGACGGATCGCCTGAATTGCCAGCAGTCCGATCATTCCGCTGCCAACGACGACGGCCGTGTCTCCGAGTGAGACGGGAGTCCGATTCGCCGCGTGAACAGCGACGGACACCGCCTCGATCATGGCGGCTCGTTCGAACGGCAAATCCTCTGGAAGCCGATAGCAAATCTGCTGAGGAACGGAGACGTACTCCGCAAAGGCCCCATGTCGTCGGTATTCGCCACAGGAAACGCCGAGCACCATGCGGTTGTCACACAAGTTGATTTTTCCTCGTCGGCAGTAAAAGCACTCGCCGCAGGAGACCGTCGAATCGAACGTCACTCTGTCGCCAGGTTTCAAGTCACGGACATCGTTTCCGACTTCAGCGACAACTCCGGCGGCTTCGTGCCCCATCACCAACGGCGGAATCCGTCGCCCGGAACTTCCGTCGTAGCCATGAATGTCGCTGCCACAGATCCCGCAGGCACGCACCTGAACTAATATGTCCTTAGCGCCAATTGTCGGGGTGTCGAAATCCGTTACGGACAGCTTCTTGTAGTCGGTCAGCAATAGCGCTTTCATCTCTTCTCTTCAATCAAACAATAGAACGGGAGGCACATTCCTCCCTCGGTGACAAACCGAATTTGACAACGAAGCAGGAAAAAAACATGTTTAACGGCAGTCCCCGCAGGGGACGTGCGCGGGGTGACATATTAGCGTGGGTTTGGTTGCTCCGGCCAGCCACGGCAATGACCCACTTCAATAGGGACGACGTTCGAAGGGATCAACCTTCGAACGTCTCTCGCGGCGTCTGGTTCCCCGCTCAGCCCAAAAAACGAATGGTCAGGGGACAAGCGGCTTTAGACGAATGCGGCGGTATTCCATCTGCCCCCGATCCCCTTCCAGTCCGATGGGACCCGACATCGGAACTTCCAGGCTGTCCGTCAACAACTCGCCGTTGCAAGTGGCACGGGCAATATTCCCCTTCACAGTGACCACCAGTTCATTCCAGTCCTGGGGCTGATACCGTTTGAGATTATCATAGGGACCCGCAAGCGCGTAATCTCGGCACTGTAGCTGAGGTTTCCGAATGAATACTCCGCTGTCCGCATTGGGAGTGGCGCGGAACTCCAATTTGAGGATGAAATCGGTCCCAAATTCCTCGGTCGTCCAGAGTTGTTGGATCCTCCGCCCTTCGGACGGTGTCGTGACGACGAGTCTCCCGTTGATGGCTTGATATCGGCCATCGCTGCTTTGGGTTTGGCCATCGAACGCCTCAGGCTTCTGAATCTCAACGAACACTGGTGCATCTGGATTTGGTTTTGCAGGTTGACGTCGAGGAGGGGTGGGACGAAACCCCCAGCCCGTGAGGTCGTGGCCATTAAACAAACTCACAAATCCCGGTTCCAGATCAAATGTCTCCGGATCGGTTTCGAGAAACCCCAGGGTTGCAAAGATGGGACGTAGTGCAGCCGCCCAGCGGTCGTAACCTTCCCCATTCAGATGGAGCAAATCCTTAAACCACTTTGGGTTGGCGTTGCCATCCTCCTTGGCGAACAGCTTCCAGGTGTCGATGACGATCACCTGGGGATTTCCCTTCACCGTTGCATCGTAGAGAGCATTCACTTCTTGAATCGTTTCCGCCGGTCGATTCTTCGTCGGTGAACTGGGAAACATTCGGCAGAGTACCACCGGCGTTTCGGGATGCCTTTCCTGGATGCTTCTGAGAATCTTTTGGAAATTTCGGCCAATGGCTTCGGGCTTCACACCGATTTCAATATCGTTGGTTCCCAGCAGCAGCACAATCGCCAAGGGGTTCAAACTGAGGACATCTTCTTCCAGGCGAATCAACATTCCTCGCGTCGTATCGCCCCCAATCCCCCGATTGGCGAGTTTCATCCCGACGAAGTGGTCCCGGAAGTGGGGGCCCCATCCCTGAGTGATCGAATCTCCAAGAAAGACGACGGCCCCTTGATCTTGATCAACGTCCCCGGCCCAGCGGCTTCGGGATTCCTGCCATCGTTTGACGTAGGCCTCATAACGGCGGAGCGGTCCTTCGCCAGGAAGGTTCGATTCATCGGCCGGCAACGCTTTTTCTGGCAACAGCGGCGGAGAGTCTTGTGCGAATGTTTGACGCCAGAACAGGACCATCAACAAAGTCAGAATAGTCCGGATCAAAAGATTCTTCATGAAGACATCTCTGTCAGAGTGTTGAACTCGATGGCAGCCATAATCCTTGGGGATCGTAGCACTTGAACGACAAAGTGAGAAACCCATCCCCCCAACTCCTCCTCGACCAAGGGTGCACGTCAGCTTTTGTGGGCGGATCGTGTTTTGAGAAACGTCAATCGGAGAACTCGGCGATTTCTGGGAAGGTGATCCTGACCAGGGGGACTGGTGAAGTTGGTTTCAATTCCCAGGAGGTGGCCATGGATGGTCGCATCGAGGAGCTTCAGGAAAAATTGCGTCATCATTTGAAGGAGGCTGCGGAGGTCTCGGCGGAGATTCCGAGGCTGGACGGCTCGCAGGCTGAGGTACCGCATGATTCCCAGAATGAAAACGTGGCTCATGCGACCCGGGATAGAACTTTCCCGGATACTTCCGCAGTCGCGGATTCGGGAAGTCGCCTTGGGCAGTGTTCCACAGACTGGTTGTCCCACCTGCGGCGAGGTGTGCCATCCTCGAAGGTCCATCAACTCGATTGATGGTCCGGTCGAAACGCTGGAACCGAAAGCTTAACGCGGCCTGGTCGCCGCAACCAAAAAGAAGATCCCATTGATGCGGCAAGTGGACAGTCGCCGGGGGTCAGGGAGATGGGAAGTCCACAGTTGGCACACCACCTTCCCCTAACTCCTAGTTCCTAATTCCTTCGCTGAAAACATGATACGCTGGCAACGCAAAACATGCGCGCCGGGTGCGCGGAAGTCACAGAGTGAGACTCTATTGCCCTCGCT